>LADM01000041.1 GCA_000961645.1 Gammaproteobacteria bacterium BRH_c0
TTCGTGCTGAGCTTGTCGAAGCACTGTCGCCAAGGCCTTCGACAGGCTCAGGCCGAACGGCATTCATGTTTAATTCGTGCCTGATCAATAATCCACAGGGATCTGCCATTAAAAAAACCCGCTGGCGCACAGCAGCGGGTTTTTTGTGGCTGTGGCTTGCGAATGGTCAGGCGGAGGCCAGGCGCAATTCCCTGTGTACCACCGGCAGCACCTTGTCGCCAAAAATGCTCAGGGATTTTTTCTGCTGCTGAATATCGCCGATGGGGAAATTCATATCGACAACACCAACACCGCAATCCCGCAGCGCTGCAAAGCGTTCAATGATGGTTTGCGGGCCGCCGAGGAAGTAGGGCCGAGAAATCAGCGGCACCACCGGCGGGCCGCCCATGGTTTTGGATTGCAGTAGCGCCTGCTGCTCGGACTGGACACCCATGTGTTTGGTCAATATCTCATTCGCCTGCTGGTCGCTGTCGGCTACACAGGCAAGGCCGCGGTACAGCACCTGATCGGGGGCGGGTGTCCAGCCAGCCCTGGCTGCTTCACTGTGGTAGAGATCAACCCATTTGCGCACCTGGTCGAGGGGCGCGAAGGAAAAAGCGATGCCCATCTTGCGCTGGGCGGCAAAGATCACCGATTCCTCACTGTTGCCGGAACCGTACATGGGTGGATGGGGCTGCTGATAGATGCGCGGCCAGACGGCGACATTGCTGAACTGGTAGTGCTTGCCCTGCCAGGCGAAGGGGTCCTCCTCCTGCCATGCCTTGCGGATCAGGTCGATGCCTTCCTGGGTCATGCCCCTGGTGTCTTCCTTGGGTGTGTCGTAGGTGTTGTGTTCGTGGGGCGTGCCGCGCAGGAACAGCACGATTACCCGACCATCGGACAGGTTGTCGAGCATGGCCACTTCCTCCGCCAGCCGCACCGGATTACTAAGGGGCACCAGCGGGCCGAGCAGGGCGATCTTTGCCCGCTTCACCACCTGTGACAGGGCTGCGGCCATCACGATGGGGTTGGGCGTCATGATGTAGGCGGCGTAGTGGTGCTCGGCCACGCTGATCCAGTCAAAGCCGAGATCCTCGGCGTGGCGGGCCAGGTCGAGGGTGTCCTGCATGGAGCGGCGGCCGATTTCCCGGTCGCAATGGCTGGGGGACATGGGCCACACTTCGATGCCCGGTGCCGGTCCCTGATAGGCGGTCATGGCAAGGTAGGATACTTTCATGGGGATTTCCTTTGGGTCGTTATCAAATTATGCATAATCTATCTACTGATGCATTATATGATCGTCAAATCTATCGGCAACTACTGAAGGGCTATTAAGTGCTGTACCCATAGACTGATTATGCATAATCTGCGCTAGAGGATGATTGACAGGTTATAAACCATGGAGGCTTAAGCAGCCCTGCGAGGTCGCAGCGCCAATGCTGCCGAGACCGGCAATTTTTGGATGAGCACAGAGCCATGAGTACAGATTCCAGCATTACCCAGCGGGCTTATCAGGAGTTGCGCAGCGACTTGCTGACCTGCCGCTTGCCGCCGGGACAGCGTATTACCATCTCCCGTATCCAGAAGGAGAAAGGCCTGAGTCAGGCCGCAGTGCGCGAGGCCCTGTCGCGGCTTACCGCCGAGGGCCTGGTGGAGATTGAACGCAATGCCGGGTTTCGGGCGACACCGGTGTCGACCTCGGGATTCCGCGAGCTCGCCGAAGCGAGCATGTTTATTGAAATTCCCTGCCTGCGCTCGGCTATTGAGCTGGGTGATCTGGAATGGGAGGGGCGCTTGCTGGCGATATACCACGTGTCGAGCAAAACCCTGCCGGATGTCCACGAGGGCAGTGTCGACCTGGTGCACTACACCAACCAGCGCGAAGCCTTTTACGATGTGCTGCTGGCCCCCTGCCGCAACCAGTGGCTGTTGAAGGCCTGGAAGCAGCTCTATATCCAGCAGATGCGCTACCGGCACACTTTCGAGCGCCTGGCAGAATATGAAGCCGGGCTCAACGACCACTACCGCCGCTTTATCGACGCTGTGATTGCCAGGGATGCAGAGCAGGCCGAGGCGCTGTGCCGTGGCCAGTATGACAATGTCATCGGCTTTATGGAGAGTCTCAGGCTCAGGACTGGCAAGGATTCAGATATCACAGGATAGATCTTTCATCAGGGCCATTCGGCCCGCTATATAGCCCTATTCTCAAATAACCCTGTTGACGGTGCATGCCGCCTGTGCGCATGCCAGTCCATTCTGGCAAGCCGTGCAGTTCATGGTTATCTTTGCCGTGATCAATAGTTGACAGTCAGTTAGTTCTGTAGTGGAATAACTGACGGTTCGTCTGTTATATGCTGTATTGACTGCCTGCCCTCCGACGCAATCTGCTTCGTCGTATGGGTGGTGGCCGAGATTATCAATGCACAGTCAACCCGTCACAGGGACGGCTTGGGCAGTGGCAGCAGTTGATTGACCTGACTAATAACACTAAATACTCAGGAGAGAGTTATGCTGATCAGAGCTTCGGGAAGTCATTACTATTTCAGAAAAACCATTCTTGCCACTACTGTAGCCATGATGTCATCGGCATCAATGGGCGCGGCAGTGCTGGAAGAAATCATCGTTACCGCGCAAAAGCGCGAGCAATCCCTGCGCGATGTACCCATCTCGCTGGATGTACTTAGCGCAAACGAGCTCCGGGACAGATCCATCGATGACACCATGAGTCTGGCCATCGCCTCACCATCACTGTCATTTCAGGACGGCTTTGGTCCGACCGCTTCCAACTTTGCCATTCGCGGCGTCGGTTCCCTGGCCTTTGAAGGCGGTATCCAGCCCAGCGTTTCCTTTGTTGTCGACGGCGTGCCCCTTGGCCGGGTCAGTGAATTTATCGCCGATCTGGGCGATATCGAGCGGGTGGAAGTGCTGAACGGCCCCCAGGGTACGCTCTATGGCCGCAACGCCACGGCGGGTGCCGTCAACATTGTGCGCGCCAGGCCCACCGAGGATTTCCAGGGTTATGTTGAGCAGTCATTCACCGATGACGAAGAGGCCATTACCCGCCTGATGGTGAGCGGACCACTCAGCGACAGTATTCGTGGTCGCCTGTCCGGTTACTACAAGGATCGCGAAGGCCACATCAAAAACTACCATCCCGGTGGCCCGGAATTGGGCGGTGAGGAAAGCTACGCCCTGATGGGCAAGCTGGATATCGATCTCAGCGACAGGGCCAACCTGCTGCTGACCGGCGAATTCAGGGACACCACCACCGGTTCCGGGGCCCAGGTTCTGCTGGTGCCGGAAGCTGGCGGGCTGGGAACGGCCAGACTGCTGACTCTGGGTGGCGGTGATCTGGCCCTCGGGCAGGCCATTCTCAATGACCCGTTCAAGGGTGCCCAGGATATTCCCAACGAGCACGAGATTGAAAACCACGGTGTACTGGCCGACTTTACCTTCAATATCAGTGACGAGTTGCGCTTCAAGTCGCTCACCGGGGTAAGGCGCGTTCACATCGACAGCAACACGGATGTCGATGTGACTCCAGCGAACGGGGTCTACAACCCGTACTCCCTGCCTGTGGTTTATATCAATTCCTCCAACAACAATGTTACAGGTTCTGAAGACTTTCCCATCTACCACCAGGCGGATTACATCAGCCAGGAGTTCCGCATCGAGGGCACAAACGACAAGATCGAATGGCTGGGCGGGCTGTATTACAACTACTATGAAGAAACCTCACGAGCGGATATCACCCTGCTGGCATTCAACCCGGCTGCCGGTGGCAATGTGGTGATCTCCGATCCGCGGGTTGGCAAGGCCGAATGGGATGGCTATGCCGTGTTTGGCGATGTCACCTACAACATTACCGACAGTGTCAATGTATTCGGCGGGCTGCGCTGGACGGTGGAAGACATGACGGTGGAGCAAAGTCGCAGAAACTTTGTCGCCCTGGATGTCCTCAATGGCTACGATGTGATCAGCCCCACTTACACCGAAATTTTCCCTGTCCACCAGTTTATGCCCTCCCGTCCCACCCAGGTGGGCGCGGTTGCCTTTGAGCGCAAGGACCGTTCCGAAGACTGGAGTGGACGCCTTGGTATTGGCTGGGATATCAGCGAAAAAGTGAATGCCTATGCGAGTATCTCTCGCGGTTTTGTCGGCTCTGGCGCCAACTACAGTCGCACATCCACATTTGATACCAGCGTTCTTGATCCCTCCATCGCTGAGTCAATTGAACTCGGCTTCAAATCCAGGCTGTTCAATGACAGTGTCGACTTGAATGCTGCACTGTTCTGGCAGGAAGTGAGCGATCTGCAAAGCTCCGCCCTGATACCGGGCACCATCCAGACCACCACGTTTAACGCCGGTGACCTGCAAACCCGCGGGCTGGAAATGAACACCACCTGGGCTGTCAACGAGATGCTGACCCTGGCCGGGTCCATGACCTGGCTCGATACGGAAATCGATGATCTGCTGCAGGCCTGCTACTTTGGCCAGACCTACGATCAGGGCTGTAACCTCAATGCCAGCGGTGCCCCAACCGGCGGCCCGCGGGGCACCCAGCAGGATGTCAGTGGCAATTCCATGGTGCTGGCGCCCGACTTGAGTTACAACGTATCGGCGCGCTTGGATTTCCCTCTCGACTCCATGCCCTTCAGCGCCTACGCCATGATGGTTTACACCTGGACCGATGAAATCCAGTACGGCCTGACCTACGATCCGCTTCTCCAGCAGGATGATTACCAGCTGCTGGATATGTTTGTGGGTATCGAGGACAAGCAGGGGCGCTACCAGCTGTCCGTATTTGGCAAAAACCTCACCGATGACTATTTCGACAATGGCATCAGTGAAGCCAATGGCAGCCAGGGCCGCGCAGTGGGCAGACCTGGCCGCGGTGCCCAGACCTATTACGGCATCAAGGCCCGCTATAACTTCTAGCCGGTAAATCTCGGGTACAAAGCAGGATGAGGCCCGGTCAGTGAACAGCTGACCGGGCCTCACTTGTTTGCGCTGTGCCTCCAGCCCCTGTCAGTCCACATTGCAGCAAGCAGGCAAAGTACAGCCCTGCATGTACGGTTTCTCCCTCCAGCCATAACCGATCAGGAATATCTCTGCGGGCTATATGTCGACGAGATAAGCGCCACCTTGCGGGTATTTCTTCTTAACTTCCATCGCCCTGACTTGATCCTGATCAATGACCGTAATCATTCGCCTGGTGTTAAATCCAGCTTGGTTTGGCGGGGTCTTCCTTAACTATAAAACTGATAAAAAGTTAGTTAATGAGCCGGGTCGCCGCCCCCGGCTCAACTGACTCAAGGAGTACAGTATGTCGACCCTGTTTAGCGAAAACCCGCTTTTTTCAGAGGTTCGCAGCGATTTTATCGACCATCGTCGCTTCACCTCAGCGGAATTTGCCCGCCTCGAAATGGAACGCCTGTGGACCAGCACCTGGCACTGGGCCTGTCGTGAGGAGGAGTTGCCACGGGTGGGTGATTACCTGGTGTACGACATCGGCGACCAGTCGGTGGTGCTGGTGCACAGCAGCGAGGACGTGATTGAGGCGTTCCACAATGTCTGCCCTCACCGCGGGCGGCGACTGCTCAGCGGCACGGGCCAGGTCAACAAGTTCCATTGTATTTTCCACGCCTGGCAGTGGGATCTGCACGGCAACAACACCCGTATCCTCGACCAGGAACAGTGGCAGGGCTGCGCCAATATGAGCCGCGAGGACATGGCCATGGCGCGCATCCATGTGGGCCGCTGGGCGGGATTTGTGTTTATCAATATGAGTGTGGAGCCGGAGCCGTTCGAGGAATTTATCAAGCCTGCACCGCAGGACCTCAATGTGCTGCGCATGGACCTGATGCGCCTTAACTGGCGCAAGATCATCAACGTCAAGTGCAACTGGAAGGTGGCCCAGGAAGCGTTTATGGAGAGCTACCACGTGTGGGGCACCCATCCGCAGTTCCTCCAGCTCAATGACGATGTGAACATCAGCTACGCCGCTGGCAAGCATGGCAAGCACCGCTGGATCTATGAACTGCCGCCAGGTTCGCCGTCGCGACGCCTTGGCAAGGAACCGCTGGGCCTCGACGAGGTACGCGAAAATTTCGCCAAGCTGCAACTGGCCTTTGCCGACCAGCTTGGGCTTGGCAACGGCGATGGCCAGTTTACCGCCCGCTCGCTGCGTGCTGCCCACGAGGCGATCAGCGTGTTGCCAAAAGGCACCTCGATGATGGAGGCAATGACCGTCGCCGGTATCGCCATGAAGGAAGCGGCCGATCGTGACGGCGCCTATTTTCCGCTGATTCCCCCCGAGCACCTCGCCACCATGGGCCACGACTGGAATATTTTCCCCAACCTGGGGGTGGTGTGGGGCGCTGATGGCACCCTGATTTTCCGCGCCAGGCCCGACCCTGAAGACCCTTGCAACCCCAATGTCTGCGTGCTGGAAATGATCAGCCTCCTGCACTTTGGCAACGACAACGGCAAGGGCAAGCAGCCGCCGCTTGGCGAGGTGGATGATGTGGTGGACGACTGGAAAAACCAGCGCGAACGCATCCCCAAACTGCTGCTGCAGGATCTGATCAATATGGAGGAGGTGCAGCGCGGCATGCATTCGGTGGGGCTAAAGGGGTTGCGGCCCAACCCGGTACAGGAGGTGCAGATCAGCAATTTTCACCGGGTGATCAACGAATACCTGTTCGCTTGAGCAGGATTGTTTGAGGTTTACCTGACACTGTTTTTGACACAGACCCTTTCACACAGGCATTGAGGAACCCGTTATGAATACAGCCACCATCGGCTACCCCGTCTACGATTGCGATCATCACTACTACGAGCCGCCGGAAGCCTTTTTGCGCCATCTGCCAAAAGAGTTTCACAAGGATTTTCAGTATGTGGAAATCAAGGGCCGCACCAAGCTGGTGGTGGGTGGCGTTCTGTCTGACTATATTCCCAACCCGACTTTCAGTGTGGTGGCGGAGGTGGGATCACACGAGGGTTGGTATCGCGGCAATAATCCCCAAGGTCTTTCCATCAGGGAGTACGGCGGCAAGCCGGTGAAATCCCGTGCAGAGTTTCACAGCGGCAAGGCGCATCTGGAGATGATGGACCGGGAGGGCGTTTACGCTGCCGTGATCCTGCCAACTTTGGCGTCGGTCATTGAGGAGCGCCTGGAGCACAAGCCGGAGGCCATTCAGGCTCTGTTTCATGCCCTCAATCTGTGGGTGGCGGAGGAGTACGGCTTTGGCAATGGCCGCCAGTTTCCGGTCGGTGCCATCAACCTGTCGGATGTGGAGGTGGCCTGCAGGGAGCTGGATTTTCTGCTCGCAGCCGGTGCCCGCTCGGTGCTGGTCCGCCCTGCACCGGTGGCTGGCTATCGTGGGAGTCGCTCCCACGGCCTGCCGGAATTTGACCCGTTCTGGCAACGAATCAACGACTCCGGCATTTTTGTCGTCCACCACGTTTCCGATTCGGGCTACGACCGCACCTACCGGCGCTGGACAGCGGGTGGCAAGGGCGAGTGGCGCGCCTTCGAGAAGGATGCCTTTGGCGAAATGCTCGATCCCATTGGCCGGCCCATTTCCGACACCCTGTCGGCGCTGGTGTGCCACGGTGTTTTCGACCGTTTCCCCAATGTACGCATCGCGGTGATGGAGTGCGGCTCCAGCTGGCTGGAGTCCCTGATCAAGCGCTTTGAGTATGTCTCCCACAAAATGCCCGAGGCCTTTGCCCGGGACCCGGTTGAGAGCCTGCGCCAGCACGTTTTTGTGGCGCCCTTTTATGAGGAGCCGGTGGCCAAAGTCGTCGAGCTGATGGGCGCCAACCGGGTGCTGTTTGGCAGCGACTGGCCGCATCCCGAGGGCCTGGCCAAACCCCTGGATTTTTTCAATGACATCGCCGACCTGCCCCAGGCCCACAAGAAAATGATCATGCACGATAACCTCAAGGGCTTGCTGGAAGGCAAACGCGATGATGTCTTACCGCGCTGAAGAGTAAGCAGTTGCGATAATGACTGCCGGGTTCCGGTGCGGTGATTTGTCGCCCCACCGGAACCAGTCCCTGAGCAAAGATTGCCAGCGCTCACACCTGCAGGGTAAAACCACCGCTCACCCGCAGGGTTTCGCCGGTGATAAACGAGGCCCGGGCTGAACACAGATACAACATGGCCTCGACGATATCTTTTTCTTCCCCTTCGCGGTCGAGGATCTGCTGTTTTTTGACGGCACTGACCAGCTCAGGGGAAAGTTCGGCGCGAATGGTGTCGGTAAAGATCAGCCCCGGGGCGATGGCGTTGACGCGTATCCCATCTTCCCTGAAGTCGCCAGCCAGGGTCACGGTGAGGCCGCGTACAGCCAGTTTCGATACGCCGTAAGCCGTCTGGCAGCCATAGGCAGCCGCGGAGGAAATATTGAGAATGGCAGCACCCGGGCGGCCCGACATGGCCTTGCGCGCGGCCATGGAGCAGATAATCACACCCATCAGATTGACATCGAACAGGCGCCGCAGCTTGGCGATGCCGGATACCGCCAGTGGCTCGTTGTAGGCCGCAGAATGCAGGCCGGCATTGTTGATCAGGATATCAATTCCGCCGTGGTTGGCTGCGACCTGGTTGATGGCGTGTTCGACCTGCTCCTCGTTGGCCACATCACAGACCACGGCCTCTGCCTTGCCGCCATTGGCACGCAATTCTGCCGCTGCCTGCTCACCGGCAACCGGGTCGATATCCGCCAGTACCACGCGGGCCCCGCGCTGTGCCAGTGCCTGACCAAAGGCCTTGCCAAAACCGCGGCCACCGCCGGTGATAAAGGCCACACGGTTGGTGAATTCTGTGTCTTCAGTGCTGCTCATGGGACGTTCTCCTGGCCAAAAATTGCTTTTATTGTGTGTTTTACCAGCCTGCTAAAAACAAATGCAGGTCAATGATGGTCGTGCCAATAATAGACGGTGATTACGGCTGCTGCGTTGCGCCGGGCAGAATATGGGTCGCGCTGGGACCCATGCCAGATTCCTGGTAGATCACCTCGACATCCTTCGCCCACAAATAATGGGGGACGTTGGCGGGTGCCACATAAATTGCCCCCTGCGGAATGGCGACCAGGTTGCTGTCGTCGAACTGTTGGCCAAAACCCACATAGAGCGTGCCTTTCAGGACGGTGGAGTTGCGCTCGTCGGGATGGGTGTGTGGCGGGATTTTTGCACCGGGCTCCAGCCGCACGCGAAACTGGTAGATGCCGCTGTTCCTTTCCGCCCCCAGCAGCCAGGCGCCCTGAACGCCGGGCAGGGCGGGTGGGCTTGCCCATTGCGCCTGCTCAGGGTGAATTGGCTGCGGTGCCGGGTTGTCGCTATATCCCCATGAACACCACAGGACAGTGGCAAGCAGCAGGCAGTGGCGCGGGTATTTCATGGCTGTTTTTTTATTGAGTGAGGTCTGTGGAGTTTACACCTGTCAATCGGCTTCAGGCAGCATGGCTGGCGCAGCTGATGCACAGGTCGGTATCGGGCACTGCTTCAAGGCGCTTGATATTGATTTCAGCACCGCAACTGCTGCATTGGCTGTATTCGCCGTTGGCGATGCGTTCCAGTGCATGGGTCACTCTTTTCAGTTCTTGCCGCGATTCGTTGCCGATGGCTTCCACCACCTCATCGTTCTGGCGTTCCTGGGCCTGCTCCGACCAGTCGGCGGAATGTTCACCGGTTACATCCTTTTTGACTTGCTCGATGCGCACCAGCAGCTGTTGCTGACGTTCGATTAAACGGTCTTTAATACTTTGCAGTGCAGAATCGTTCATGGAGTTTCCAGCCTTGAATAGAACTGTGGCCGGTTTTGCCGGCCACCAGAAACAGCTTAGCTGACTTCAATACGCCGCTGTTGGGGAACCATTTCCGGCACCTTCGGTGCGGTAATAGTGAGGATACCATTGTCGAAGGCGGCGCTGATATCCGATTCGTGAACGTTGCCACCCAGGTTGAAGCTGCGGGAATACTTGCCGTAGCGACGCTCCTGACGGATCACCTTGCCCTCCGACTCTTCCTTGCTTTCGTGCCGGGTTTCCGCGTCGATGGTCAGTATGCCTTCCTCCAGGGTGATATTGAGATCTTCCTTTTTCACGCCTGGCAGTTCGGCGGTTATTTCATAGTGCCCGTCGTGCTCCTTGATGTCGACCCGGGGGGTAAAAAACGCGCCGACATTGCTGTTTGCCTTGCGGGCGGGCGACCAGATGTCGTCAAAAAACCTGTCCACATCAAAGAAGCTGCCTCTTGGAATAAGTGTCATGTTACACCTCCTGTTAAGAGTGAATTGATACAGATTCAAGCGCTTGAAAAACAACCTGATGACATTCCCGGGACTGCACTCCAGCGTGAATAATCACCAGCTCAGTGCTTAAGATATGATCAACTTGGCGCTTTTCAAGGGGGCGGGAACAGCAGTTGGGCTAGTGTTGATGCAGGTCAAATTGCGGGAAGTTAATCGTAACCGCCCGCCAGTCCCAGCCCTCCATCCACCGCTATTACCTGGCCGGTCATATAGCCGGGATTGGTGACCAGCAGCAGGGCGAGCGCGGTGATATCCTCGACGGTGCTGGAGCGTTGCAGGGGTATTTTTTCCAGCAGTTGCTGGCGGCTGGCCTCGTCCATTGTGGCCGCGCCCTCGGCCCACAGAATGGAGCCGGGGGCGATGCCATTGACTCGCACCTTGGGTGCCAGCTCCCGCGCCAGGGTTTTGGTGAGCATGATATTGCCCGCCTTGGCGATGGCGTACAGCGGGTAGCCTTTCGGCGGTGAGCGCCCGTTGATGTCCGCCATATTGAGGATAACACCGCCGTTTTTTTGCAGCTCCGCAGCCAGGGCGCGGGAGAGGAATAACGGGCCCTTGAGGTTGCTGCCCAGCAGGTTGTTCCAGTCCTCCTCGGAAACATTGTCAAGCGGCGTAGGATAGTAACTGGAAGCGTTGTTGAGGAGGGCGTCGACCCGACCCCAGCGGGCAGTGACTGTCGCAGCGAGGTCATCAATGGCGGCGATGCTGTTGAGATCGGCCTGGAAAACAGCCGCTGAATCGGCGCGCAAGCTGTTGAGTTCTGCGCAAAGTTGCTGTGCTTCAGTGGCGGAGTGGCCGTAGTGAATGGCAACGTTATAACCCCGTGCGTGCAAGGCCCGGCACAGAGCAGCTCCGATGCGACGGGCGGCTCCGGTTACCAGGGCAACAGGGGGTGGCTGGTGTGCTTCGGAGGGTGCGCGGTCAATTGCCATGATTATCAATGGTGCTGCCATTGGCTGCGCGCTGATCCCGCAGTGTACGAATAACGTGCTCGCGGCGCCGGTCGAGGGCTTCGCCAATGGCGGCGCCGGTGATGCCCTGTTCGACAAATTCCCTGGGCGAGATGGTCAGCAACTCGCCGAGCACTTGTCGCAACCACTGGCCTTGCACATAGGGCGTGTCTTCGTAACCCAGGCGGCCGCGGGCGTCGGCCTCCACAGCCTGTAAAAACAGCTCGAACCGCTCGGGTTTGCGAAAGGCATCCGCCGCCTTGAAAATCCGCAACAGGGTGACGGGCCGCAATTCAAAGGCCTTGTGGCAGAGTAGGTGCAAACGGGTGACCGGAATGGCCAGTTCGCGGTAGTCATTGGGAATGCGGTAGCGGTCGCAGACCTCCACCACCAGCGGAATGCCGCGCTCCTCGTGGCCGATATGGCGCGGCAAAATATCCGCCGAGGTGGTGCCCTTGCCCAGGTCGTGGACCAGGGCGGCAAAGCGCACTTTGGGGTCGGGGCTGATCTGTGCCGCCATGCGCAAGGTCATCAGGGTGTGGATGCCGGTGTCGATTTCGGGGTGGTAATCGGCGCGCTGGGGCACGCCGAACAGGCGGTCCACTTCGGGGAACAACACCGCCAGTGCATTGCACTCGCGCAGCACTTCGATATACACCGCCGGGGATTGCTCGCTCAGGGCCTTCTGGGTTTCGGTCCACACCCGCTCGGGTGTGAGGTGTTGCAATTCTTCGCTGGCCGCGAGGGTTTTCATCAGCTCAAGGGTTTCCGGGGCGATGGTGAAACCCAGGTGGTGATAGCGGGCGGCAAAGCGCGCCACCCTCAGCACCCGCAAGGGGTCTTCGGCAAAGGCGTCGGAGACGTGGCGCAATACCTTGTTTTGCAGATCCTGCAAGCCGCCGTAGGGGTCAACCAGATTGCCTTCATCATCCCTGGCCATGGCATTGATGGTGAGATCCCGGCGCACCAGATCCTCTTCAAGACTGATATCCGGGCCGGTAATAAAATGAAAGCCCTTGTAGCCCTTGCCGGTTTTGCGCTCGGTGCGGGCCAGGGCGTATTCGTCGCCAGTGTCTGGATGAATAAACACGGGAAAGTCGCGCCCCACCGGGCGATAACCCAGCCTGCCCATTTCCTCCGGGGTGGAGCCCACCACCACCCAGTCACTTTCCTGCCAGGGAAAGCCCAGTAATTCGTCCCTGACGGCACCACCAACAAGATATATTTTCATGCCGCCATAATAGCAGTGGCCGCCTTAAAGCTGTAGCAGCGCTATTTTGCCCGAGCAGTGAATCGCTGGTGCTGGTGCGCAGTTATCCGTTACATTCAGTCACTGAGACCAAACAGGGGGCAAGCAATGGCGACAGTTCAGGTGGTGCTGATTGACAGCAGTGGCACGGTGCAGTGCGGCGGCGCCGAGCTGGTTGAGCAGTGGAAAGCCGATGAAGACAGTCATATCTGGGTGGATTTGCACGGCCTTGCCCCGCAGCAAGAAGACCCGCTGATGAGCACTTTTGGTCTTCACCACCTGGTGATTCAGGATGCGCGCCGCCTGCGCCATCCCCCCAAGATCGAAATATTCGACGATCACCTTTTTATCCTGCTCAGCGAGCTGGTCAAGGACGGCCCCGAGCTGGATTTTGAAGTCAGCCAGCTGGCCCTGTTTGCCGGACCGCGTTTTTTGCTGACCCGTCACAATGCCGAATCCGCCAGTATTGCCCACTGGCAACAGGCGGAGGAGCTGCCCGCGCTGCTGAAAAACGGCGGTATCAAGCTGGCGCTGGAAATGTCCATCACTGCGGCGCGGCGCTACGTGGAAATGCTGCTGGAATTCGAGCCGCATCTCACCGACCTGGAGGATCAGCTGCAGGACAAACCCGACGACCAGGCCATGCGCGCGTTAACCCAGTACCGTACCCGCCTGCGCAAGCTGCGCCGTATGTTCAATTACCATGCCCGCGCCTTTGAAAGCCTGCGCAGCGTCAAGGCGGATTTTTTTAATGCCACAAGCCACGAAAACCGCCACCTGGTTATCGACGTGTATGAAAAATACGAGCGGCTGCTGTCGTTGAGTACGCTCTATTACGAGCTGGCGGGGGATCTGGTCGACGGTTATATCTCACTCACCAATCATGCGCTGAACAACACCATGCGGGTGCTGACCGCAATCACGGCGATTTTTGTACCTCTGAGTTTTCTGGCAGGTGTGTACGGGATGAACTTCGACTATATGCCCGAACTGAACTGGCGCTGGGGTTATTTTATGCTGCTGGGTGTTATGGGTACGGTGATTGTGGTTCTGCTGGTGCTGTTTAAAAAATATCGCTGGCTGTAATTCCAGGGCGGTATCGTCAGTCTTGCACCACGGCCACTGCCACGGATTTGAATGCGGGGGTCTGGCTGCGCGGGTCGCGCTCAGTGCCGATCAGCACATTGGCTTCGGGGTAGTAGGCGAGGATATTGCCCGGCGGCAGATCGTAGGGTTTTACGGTGACGCCGGGCATCTCTCCCCAGGGCGAGCGCAAGGTTGTTTTGTCGCCGTCTCTGAGTCCCAGCTTTTTCAAATCATCCCTGTTCATCAAAATGGTCTGGCGGTGCTCTGTGCCCCGGTAGCTGTCCTTTTCTTCGTAAATAATGCTGTTGAACTGCCCCTCGCTGCGAATGGACGCGAGGGTAAAGGGATATTGCGCTGCATCAGCATTTTGCGACGGCAAACTGTGCACACAAAAACGCCCCTTGCCGCTGGGCGTTTTGAATACCGGCGTGTGCATGATGCGGTTGCGGATATGGAACTCCTGTTTTGCCACATCGATATCCGCCAGTTGCTCCATGCCCGGCACGGTGGCGGCGATGGCCTCGCGGATTTTTTTGTGGGATTCAAAGGCCGTGAAATCTACCGGGCTGTGGGGCAACAGCTGGCGGGCGATGGCGCACAGCACGCTTACCTCCGGGCGCGGGTTGCTCAGGCGCTTGATACCGCCGTCGCTCAAGCGCACATAGTTGAACATGGATTCCTGGGTGGTGGGTTGCCACTCCTCGTCGCGGGCGGTAACCGGCAGCACCAGTACCTCACTGTTGTCGTGGCCGTGAAAGTGGCCGCGATTGAGGGTGGTGGTCAAAAACAGTTTGAAGGGAATGCGCGCAAAAGCCTCTTCTGCCCAGCCGGAATTGGGGGTGGCCTCATACAGGTTGCCGCCCATGACCAGGGCTGCGTCGATATTGCCTGATGCGGCGGCTTCAAGGCAGGCGAGGGTATCCATGCCTTTGGTTTTGGGCAGCGTCAGGTCAAAGGCGCTTTCGATATTGGCGATCACATCGGAAGAGAGCAGCGGCTTGACGCCAATGGTGCCAATGCCCTGCACATTGCTGTGGCCGCGCAGTGGCAGCAATCCGGCATTGCGCTTGCCGATCATGCCGCGCAGCAGCGCCAGATTGGCGATGGCCTCCACATTGTCGACGCCGTTTTTGTGGTGGGTAATGCCCATGCCCCAGGCAAACACAGCGTTTTCCGCTTTGGCATAGGCAGCGGCAATCTCTTCGATCTCGGCCTGTTCGATACCGCAGGCAGTGACGATGGCTGACCAGTGGGTTGTCGTCAGATCGCTGCACCATGCGTCGAAATTTTCCGTATGGGCGGCGATAAATTCGCGGTCGATCTGGTCTGTTTCGAGCAGCGTCTTGGCCAGCCCTTGCAGTAGCGCCAGGTCGCTGCCAATGTTGGGCTGCACATAGCGTGTGGCGATGGTGCTGCCCCCGGCAATCAGGGATTTTGCGCTTTTGGGTACGGCAAAACGCACCAGCCCTGCTTCCTTCGCCGGATTGATCACAATCACCTCGCCGCCCCGTTCTGTGCAAGCCTTGAGCTTGTAGATAAAGCGCGGGTGGTTGGAGGCGGGGTTGGCGCCGATCACAAAAATCAGGTCGCAGTGGTTGAGGTCTTCCAGTTCCACCGTGGCGGTGCCGGTGCCGATGCTGTTGTCGAGCCCAACACCGGTGGCCTGGTGGCAGTAATAGGAGCAGTTGTTGACGTTGTTGGTGCCGTACAGCCGCGCCAGCAGTTGCAGCACAAAACCCGCCTCGTTGGAGGAGCGCCCTGAGGAATAGAAAAAGCTGCGCTCGGGTTTGGTGGCGGCCAGGCGCTTGGCGGCCATAGTCAGCGCCTGCTCCCAACTGATCAACTCGTAGCGATCGCTGTTGGCGGCCTTGTGCAATGGCGTATTGAGGCGCCCCAGGTGTTCCAGCTGGTGACCGGAGAGTTCGCGAAAATCCGCCAGGCGGTGGGCAAAAACCGCGTCGGGAATCGGTGGTTGAATATCCGTGGACTGGGCCTGAATGCTTTTATTGCACACCGAGGGGAACTCACCCATCTCGTCGGTCATGCCGCCGCGCTGGCCGCCCATCCCCAGGCCGCAGGCCTTGCAGGCATTCTTGCTGTTGAGAGCCTTGGCGGAATTGAGCAGGCCCATGCGGCCCACGGTTTTCAGGGTGTAGAGGATTTTTTTGGCGCCGCCGCCGACGATTTCGCTGGTCATGGATTGTCTGCCTTGTGCGGGGCTTGTCGGGAATCGATAGGGTCATCTTATCGCGCGGTTTACAGGAGTGCCACGCTTGTGCCATGACCGTGACAGTTAGCCGCCCAGGCCAGCCCCGATGCGCTGTCAAGCTGTTGCTTTGGCGCATTTTCCGTCACTATACGCAAGGCCTGAAAACAGGCGTTACCTAAAAACCAAACTCAAGGAGAACTCCATGCGCAGGCTTGCAGGTTTGCTGGGCATCGCCCTGATCATTATG
The DNA here is from genome assembly GCA_000961645.1 of Gammaproteobacteria bacterium BRH_c0. Lineage (GTDB taxonomy): Bacteria > Pseudomonadota > Gammaproteobacteria > Pseudomonadales > Porticoccaceae > NAT127. The sequence goes on from LADM01000041.1 coordinate 16,042, forward strand.
GCGGGATGCTCACAGCAGGAATCGAGTGATGTCATCCGGGTGGCCGTGTCACCAGCCTCACCCCCCAACCTCTATGAAGACAACGGCAAGATCATGGGCCTTGATCTGGAGATTTTTGAGGGCTACTGCGCGTCGCGGGGCTGCACCCTCAACACCACCACCTACGACTGGCAGGGCATGCTCGGCGCTATCGTCAGCCGCCAGGCGGATGTGGCGTTTTCCGGTATTTCCATCACCGATGAGCGCAAAAAGGTCATGGACTTTTCCGAGCCGTACATGGAAAACACCTGGAATCTGGTGAGTCTCACCAGCCGCAACATCAAGGTCGACGACCTGTCGCAACTGGGCCAGTACACCATCGGTTACCCGCGCGGTATGGCTTACAGTGACTTTATCAGCAAGGATCTGGAGCCAAAAGGCATCTACAGTCTCGACAAGGTCAAGCTGTACCCATCCTACAACGAGGTATTGTCGGACCTGCAAAACGGCAACCTCGATTTGGCCTTTCTCGATGGCACGGTGGCTTCGGTGTACCGCAAAACCATGCCCATTCAGGACAGCTATGTGTTCACCGGCTTCGACCGCTTCGGCTTTGCCTTCCCAAAGGATTCCAAACTGCGGGAAGACTTTGACCGCTACATGAAGGACGATCTGGGGCAGGAAAAACTCCAGGCCATCATCGACAAGTGGCTCGACTGAGAGCGCAAGCCCGATGAGCTTTATCGATATTCTCGCCCTGCTGGCAACGGGGGCGGGCTACACCATTCTGGTAACCCTGATGTGCAGCGCCACGGGTATGGCGGTGGGCCTTGCCATCGCCATGTTTCATCGCCTTGGCTCACGGCAGGTCAGCGCCTGTCTGGCGGTGTTTACTTATGTGTTCCGGGGCATCCCGGTGCTGGTGCTGCTGTTTATTGTCTTTTTTGGCCTGCCCGGTATGGGCATCGGCGTGCCGCCGCTGGTGTCGATGATGTTGAGTTTGGGGCTGATCGCCGGGGCTTACCTGGGTGAAGTGTTCCGCGGCGCCCTCGATTCAGTCGATGGCAACGAGGTGCTGGCGGCCCAGGCCATGGGCATGAGCCGCATGCAGGTGTTGCTGTATATCGAGCTGCCCCAGATGCTGCGCTTCTCGGTGCCCGGCATGGTCAACGAGTTCACCACCGTACTGAAATACTCGCCCTTTGCCTACACCGTGGGCATTCCCGAGGTGATGAAACAGGCCATGGCGCTCTCGGCTGCCACCTTGCGCGGGGTGGAAATCTACCTTGCCGTGGGGCTGGTGTATTTCGCCATCTACAAGGTGTTGGTGACCTTCGTCTGGGCGCTGGAAAAACGCTATCGGGTGCCCGGCCTCACCGAGCACTGATTGAACAACAGTAAGGAGAGTCATGGTACTGCTGCAAACCCGCAATCTGGGAATGGAATACGACGGCAAGCCCGTACTGCGCGGCATCGACCTCGACCTGGCCGAAGGTGAGCTGAAAGTGGTGATGGGCCCTTCAGGGTGCGGCAAATCCACCCTGCTGCGCTGCCTCAACCGGCTGGTCACACCCACCTCCGGGCAGATCATTTTCCGCGACGAGGATGTCACCCGCCCCGATACCGATGTGCGCGCCCTGCGCCAGCGCATCGGCTTTGTGTTTCAGAACTTTGCCCTCTACCGCCACTTGAGCGTGCTCGACAACGTCACCCTCGGCCTGCGCAAATTGCGCGGTATGCCTCTGGGGGAGGCGGTTGAACGCGCCAAACATGAACTGCGCCGCATGGATATGGTGGAGCATCACCACAAATACCCCGCCCAGCTCTCCGGCGGGCAAAAGCAGCGGGTGGCCATTGCCCGCGCGCTGGCCATGGACCCGGCAGTGCTGTTCTTCGACGAACCCACCTCGGCACTCGACCCGCTCATGTCCCGCGAGATCATCAACGTCATCAACCAGCTGCGCCGCGATAACGTCAGCATGCTGTGCGTGACCCACGACCTCTTTTTGGCCCGCTCTGTGGGGGGCAGGGTGCTGTTTCTCGACCAGGGGGTGATCCACGCCGAAGGTGACGCCGAGCAGCTGTTCGGCAATCACAGCGACCCGCGCATCCGCGCCTTCTTCAGCCAGGAGGCGGGCAACCAGTGAATGACTGGATCGCGTTCTTCCAACAGGTGATGAATTTTGGCCCGCAGATTATGGCGGGCCTGGGCAACACCCTGCTGCTGGCCGCCATCATCACCGTGACGGGGCTGGTGGGGGGGATTGTGGTGTTCTACCTGTCCCTCAGCCACAACCGCCTGTGCCGCAAGCTCACCGAGGGTTATATCTCGTTCTTTATCGGCACGCCGCTGATCGCGCTGCTGTTTTTGATGTACTACGGCCTGCCGCAATGGGGTGTGCGGCTGTCGCCCCTGCTGGTGGCGGTGATCGGCTTTACCATGAACGTGGCCGCCTACAACGCCCGCTACCTGATGACCGCCTATCGCGGCCTCGACCAAGACGAACTGGAAGCTGCCCGCGCCCAGGGCTTCAGCAGCTTGCAAGTGTTTCGCCTGATCACCCTGCCGCAGGTGCTGCGCCTGTCCATTCCGGCGCTGTCGAACCAGGTGATCCTCAACCTCAAGGACAGCTCGGTAGCTTTCCTGATCCAGTACACCGAATTCTTCGCCCAGGTGCAGGATTTTGCCGTGCGCAACTTCCAGTTCTTCAAGGCCTACCTGATGGCGGGGCTGGTATACCTGGCGCTGGTTTCGGTGATTGTGATTGCCTCGCGCTGGCTTGAGCGCAGGCTGATTTTGCCGGGGGTTAGGCCGTTGTAGGCACAGCGATGAATTTCGCTAACAGCTCAGTCAAGCCCACGCAGTTCATGCCCAATCCCTCAGGCTGATATCCCGGCGTATTTCCTTCAGGGTCGGTGCAAATCGTCAAATGGTCGCCACTGGGGACGACAGGCCTGCAGCGATATCGTTTGACCACATGGCAAACAGGGCAGGTTACTTCTGGACATGCTTCAATCGCAGCGTCTACCATGCTCTGGCTTCCCGCTGACAACTTGCCGCCACTAAAACTACAATGGGAAACCCATGGCAACCGACACCCTGACCCGTAAACCCCTGGATACCAACAATTTACCCCCGCTCGACCAGCAGGTGTTTGACTGGCTCACTAAGCGTTTTGGTGAGCCGCCCTCGCAGTTCAATCGCGTTTTGCGCTGGCGAACGGGCTGGGAGGCTACGGTGAAAGTCGGTGGCAATGACGCAGGCGTGGTAGTGCGGGCATCGCGGGGAGAAAGCTTCAAACCGCCAATTTCGCTGGAGCTGGAGGCCCGCTTGCACGATGTGATGGAGGCCAACGGCGTCCTGGTTCCCCATGTCTATGGCATGATCGAAGAGCCGCTCGCCATCGTCATGGCAAAACTTCCTGGCGGCATCAATACCGGCCTGATTGAAGACCCGGCCAACCGCTGGAAGGTGCGCAAGGAATTTGTCGAGATGCTGGCAAAGCTCAATCAGGCCCCGGCTGACGAGTTCGTCGCCGTTGGCATGCACATGGCGTCTGACCCCAGGCGCGGTTCCCTCGAATACTATCAATACAATTGCGAACATGTTCGCCGTGCGGTCGGCGGCAAGCCAATACCCTTTCTTGAATTTCTCGACAGATGGCTTGAACGTCACATGCCGACCGACCGCACCCGGGTGGGCCTGGTCACGGCCGATTCTGCACAATTCATGCACGATGATGATCGTTTCACTGGTCTGATCGATTTCGAGATGGCCTATCTCGGTGACCCGGCGGCGGAGTTTGCGGGTTTTCGCGTGCGCGATACCACCGAACCGTTGGGCGACATCGGCAAGCTGCGCGACTATTACGAACAGATCACTGGCGATCACATCCCGCGCAAACTGATCGCCTATCACACCGCTGGCTATTCCGGCACAGCAGGCTTTATCACCTGGCCGCTGGCGTTTGACTGCGATTCCGATGTGGATTTTGTCGCCTACCTGCAATTCACCATGTGCATGTGCCGCTGGGGTTTGCAGGGCGTGATGGAATTTATGGATCTCATCTCAGAGCCAATCCCCGCACCCGTAGCCAATACTGTCCTGCCATTCCCGTTTGCCGGTACCCAGGCCAAGGCAAATGCCCAAGGCTGGGCCACTGACGACAAGGCGCTGGCTTATCACCTTGAAGCTGCCGAAGCACTGGCGCAATACCTCGAGCGTTGTTCCATCTACGGGCAATCGCTGCTTGAGGCAGATCTTGCCGACATTCGCGACATCACCGGTATTGCCGCCACAACCCGGGAGGAAGCTGATCAGGTTCTGAGCGACTGGATATGTAACAAGGCCAGTGCCGAGGATGATGTGCGGCTTACGCTGTTTTTCGACCGCTGGTTCCAGCGCCAGAATTTCCTCCTGAAGGGCTGCGGTACCCAGGCGCACTACACCGAAATCTGGCTGCAACCCATCGCGCTACGGCCTGGCGAGTAACAAAGGTATTGGTCATGAGTTTGCTCGAAGGCAAGATTATCCTTATCACCGGAGCGGGTGCTGGTCTGGGCCGATTCACAGCGCTGCTGTACGCCCGGCAAGGCGCCAAAATCGCAGCGGCAGCGCGCACCCTGTCAACCCTCGACAGTCTTGTCCGCGAAATTGAAGAGGCGGGCGGCGAGGCCATTGCGGTGCAGGCTGATATTACCGTCGAGGAGCAGGTCGAACAGATGGTGAAAACCGTCGTTGACCATTTTGGTCGGCTCGACTGTGCACTCAACAATGCAGGCGGAATTCCGTCGGAAGCCTTCACCGCCGACAGTTCCACCGATGAATGGCATCAAAATATCGCTCTTAATCTGACGGGAACCTACTTTTGCGTGAAGCATGAAATTCGCGCGATGCTGCAAAACGGCAAGGGCGCTATCGTCAATGTCGCCTCCGGTGCCGCACACCTGGGGGTTCCGGGATTGCCCGCCTACAGCGCCAGCAAGCACGGCGTGATCGGCCTCACCCGCGCCGCTGCCGCCGAATATGCCAAACAGGGCATCCGTATCAACGCCGTCAATCCGGGTATCATCAACACCGCCGCCTACGCACAGCACGATCTGGACTACAACGCGCTTATTCCCACCCCTGTCGGTCGCATCGCCGAACCCGAAGAGATAGCCAACGCGGCGGCCTGGCTGCTATCCGACCAGGCGTCCTATGTCACAGGTCATTCTCTGGAGCTGGATGGTGGGCGAACGACAGCGGCTTTTGTGGTGTAGGGTTGGTTGAATAGCGATTTTATATTCTTGCCGTACAAGGACCGTTTAATTTCTATTGGTGCCGATGTTCGGTATTGTCATACAGACGGCGTGTTGTAAATACTGCTACTTGCTGACCAGCCCCCTGCGAGATTCAGGGCTTTGATTATGTAGGTTGGGCTGAGGGACGAAGCCCAACAGCAGAGTAGGGAATGTTCGGAGTGTTGGGCTTGCCGTGTCAGCCCAACCTACGTACTGTTATCTGTCCCCGGTTTCCTGTTTCCGATTGGTGCGTAACTCAGAGTGTTGAGCTACCTGCTTCAGCCCAATCTATGTGCTAGAGCAGTCGGTTGGGCTTGAATGGGTTTTTTAGGTGCCGTTGACTTTGTCCCCGTGATTAAACGAAATGACTGCTTGAAGCTCATCACAGTTTGAGTAGATCTTGAAGACGCCATGAGGCTTGCCGTCTTGGAATGGTCCCTCCCACTCGACACAGTCCAGCGATTGATTGCCAAAAAATGTGCCGTATACATGCCCGGTGTAAAGAGCGCCAACCTTGGTGAGAGCGAAGCTGGGAATGACGGAGGGGTTAGAGAAGTGCAGATCTAGATCACTCTCGTGAACGCTTCGTTCGGAGATTCCGCAAGATGCTACGGTAATCGACAAAAGCATGATAATTGCGAGTTTAACATGACCCCTGCTCTGAACTAATACAACCAATACACGTAAGACGTCCATGTACTTTCTCCATCAAACATAGAGCGGGGGCAAGTTTTGCCTTTTGCCATGTCTCTATCCCTGGGGTGGAATATTCGGGTTATCCTTGCGTTCAGATACGGCCATAGCTCGGAAATCACACGCGAGGCTGATGGAGCTTGCTTGATACCAGCCTGTTCAGGCTGACCCCTGATTCCGCTGCCTCGATGGCTAACAGTCTGTGAGTTTCCGGCGGGACGCGGACCATGAATTTTCCGCTGTAATGCTTTGAGGATAGTGGCTCGGGAACCGCTTCTCCATTTTCCTTCATGTCCTCTATGCTTTCTCTCACCATTCGGCGAATACCCTTCAGCGCCTTTTCCGGGTCCTCTGCAAGCCAGCTCAGGCTGGGAAATTCAACGCACAGTCCCACATGCTCCTGGTCTTCCTCAGACCAGGTAACCCGATAGGTATAGCGGTCAATCTCTTTTGCCATTTTGCACCTCTAACTGTTCAACAGCATGGAGCACTTGCTTCACCTGGTAGACTTTGGACATGCCCTTGATGTTCTGGATATTCACCCGGGGATCTCCTTGCCATGGGGTTCGGTAGATTCGATGGCTTGAGCCAGATTGTCGGGGCTTTCCAAAGTAGGCATCACAGACTTTGCACAAGTCTCTAAATTTGATGCCTTTGGGGTTGCTCCGCATCTGGTTGAGAATATCCTGAACCGTCGACATATCCTTGTCCTATGGTATCACTATCGATATCGTTTTCAATCGGCAAAATGATCAGGGCCGTAGCCGGTTGAGAATGCGACGATGATCCAGAACATCATTGGACTGGATCATCTCTCTCACTTTCGGCTCATCCTTTGGCGGATTTTCTTCCGCGCTTTACAGCTGGCGCCCCGGCCTTTTCCAGTATCGGTTTCAAAAAGTACCCGGTGTGTGACACGGCACTTGCAGCAATATCATCCGGCGTACCAAAGGCAATAATCTGCCCGCCGCCGGAGCCGCCTTCGGGGCCGAGGTCGACGATCCAGTCTGAGGTTTTGATCACGTCCAGGTTATGTTCGATCACCACCACGGTGTTGCCGTGGTCGGCGAGGCGGTGCAGGACGGTGAGCAGTTGCTGGATATCCTGGAAGTGCAGGCCGGTGGTGGGTTCGTCGAGGATATAGAGGGTGTTGCCGGTGTCGCGCTTGGAGAGCTCGCGACTGAGCTTGACCCGTTGCGCTTCGCCGCCGGAGAGGGTGGTGGCGGATTGCCCCAGGCGGATATAGGACAGGCCCACATCGATCAGGGTTTTGAGCTTGTTGGCGATGGCGGGGATGGCCTCGAAAAACTGGTGGGCATCCTCCACGGTCATTTCCAACACTTCGTGGATATTCTTGCCCTTGTAGCGGATTTCGAGGGTTTCGCGGTTGTATCTCTTGCTCTTGCACACGTCGCAGGCGACGTAGATATCCGGCAAAAAGTGCATCTCCACCTTGGTTACGCCATCGCCCTGGCAGGCTTCGCAGCGCCCGCCCTTGACGTTGAAGGAGAAACGCCCCGGCTGGTAACCCCGCGAGCGGGATTCCTGGGTGGCGGCAAACATCTCGCGGATGGGAGTGAAAATGCCAGTATAGGTGGCGGGGTTGGAGCGCGGCGTGCGGCCAATGGGGCTTTGGTCGATATCCACGCATTTGTCGAGCAGTTCCAGTCCCTTGATGGCCTTGTGGGGTGCGGCCTTGAGGGTGGTGGCCTTGTTCAGTGCCGTGGCTGCGAGGGGATAGAGGGTTTCATTGATCAGTGTGGATTTGCCCGAGCCGGATACCCCGGTGATGCAGGTAAACACGCCGAGGGGGATTTCGAGGTCCACGCCCTGCAGGTTGTTGCCTGTGGCGCCGGTGATCGACAGGGTTTTGCCTTTTACCGCCTCGCGGCGTTTTTCCGGGATGGCGATGGATTTTTGGCCCGACAGGTATTGCCCGGTGAGGGAATCCTTGGCGGCGATAATATCCTTTACCATGCCCTGGGCGATGATACGGCCACCGTGCACACCTGCGCCGGGGCCGATATCCACCACATGGTCGGCGGCGCGGATGGCGTCTTCGTCGTGCTCCACCACAATCACAGTGTTGCCCAGGTCGCGCAGGCGGGTGAGGGTGCCCAGCAAGCGGGCGTTGTCGCGCTGGTGCAGGCCGATGGAGGGTTCGTCGAGGATATACATGACCCCCACCAGCCCTGCGCCGATCTGGCTGGCGAGGCGAATGCGCTGGGCTTCGCCGCCGGACAGGGTGTCGGCGCTGCGGTCGAGGGTCAGGTAATTGAGCCCCACATCCACCAGAAAGTGCAGGCGGTCGCGGATTTCCTTGAGAATCTTGTCGGCGATCTCGCCCTTTCTGCCCTGCAATTTGAGGTTGGCGTAGTAATCGGCCAATGTGCCCACCGGGCGCGCGGTGATGTTCGACAGGTTGGTTTCATCGACAAACACATGGCGGGCCGCTTTTTTCAGGCGTGCGCCCTTGCACTCGGGGCAGTTCTGGGTGCTGACGTATTTGGTCAATTCTTCGCGCACTGACTGGGATTCGGTCTCGCGGAAGCGCCGTTCCATATTGGGGATAATGCCCTCAAAACGGTGGCGGCGCTTGAAGGTGGTGCCCTTGTCGTTGACGTAGTTGAAGGTGATTTCTTCATCACCGGTGCCAAACAGGATGGCCTGCTGATAGGCCGGTTTGAGCTTTTTGAAGGGGGTGTCGATATCAAAGTTGTAGTGATCGGCCAGGGAGGTGAGCATATTGAAGTAGAAGAAATTGCGCCGGTCCCAGCCGCGAATGGCGCCCTCGGGCAAAGTGGCCTCGGGGTGCTGTACAACCCGGTCAACATCAAAAAACTGCTTTACACCCAGGCCATCGCAGGATGGGCAGGCGCCAGCGGGATTGTTGAAGGAGAACAGCCTTGGCTCCAGTTCGCTGATGCTGTAGTCGCACACCGGGCAGGCAAAGCGCGAGGAGAACAGGTGTTCCTTTAATTTCGTTTTGGCATCCATGGGGGCGATGACAGCAATGCCCGCCGACAGGTTGAGGGCTGTCTCGAAGGATTCCGCCAGGCGCAGTCCAATATCGTCGCGCACCTTGAAGCGGTCTACCACCGCCTCAATGCTGTGCTTCTTGTTCTTCTCCAGGTCAGGCACTTCATCCAGCTCGTAGACCCGGCCATTGACCCGCACCCGCACAAAGCCCTGCGCGCGCAGCTGGTCGAACACGTGCAGGTGTTCACCCTTGCGCTCGCGGATGATGGGGGCCAGCAGCAACAGTTTGCTGTCCTCCGGCAGGGTCAGCACATGGTCCACCATCTGGCTGACGGTCTGCGCGGCGAGGGGCTCGTTGTGATCCGGGCAGCGCGGCTCGCCGACGCGGGCGTAGAGCAGACGCAGGTAGTCGTAGATCTCGGTGATGGTACCCACGGTGGAGCGGGGGTTGTGAGAGGTGGATTTTTGCTCGATGGAAATGGCGGGGGACAGGCCCTCGATATGCTCCACATCGGGCTTTTCCATAATCGACAAAAACTGCCGGGCGTAGGCCGAGAGCGACTCCACATAGCGGCGCTGGCCCTCTGCATAGAGGGTGTCAAACGCCAGGGACGATTTGCCCGAGCCGGAAAGGCCGGTAATCACGATAAGTTTGTCGCGGGGCAGATCCAGGTCCACATTTTTGAGATTGTGGGTTTTGGCCCCTCTGATACTGATAGTGTCCATTGAACTCCACGGGCGTAAGGCAAACGACGAATGATGGGCAAGGGTGGGTTAGAAAGCAACTGTGCAGTGGTTACACAAGCCCGGGGGCGGTGATATCAAGGCATTGAATTGTCACAGCGGTAGCCGGACAGGCCGCGGCTGGCGGACAGCTATCTGTGCTAGTATCGGCCCCATTCCAGGGGCAAGAAAGGCGACATGGCGGTGGCAAAAACCGTATTGGTGACAGGTGGTGCAGGCTATATCGGCAGCCATACTCTGGTTGTGCTGCAACAGGCGGGCTACAGCGTTCTGGTGCTGGATAATTTGAGCAACAGCAATCCGGTGGTGTTGGCGCGGGTGCAACAGATTACCGGTATCGCGCCCGACTTTGTGCAGGGGGATATCCGCGATGCCGCTCTGCTCGACAGGATTTTCAGCGACCACAACATCGACGGGGTAATCCACTTTGCCGGCCTCAAGGCGGTGGGGGAGTCAGTGGCCAGGCCGCTGCGCTACTACCAGAACAACGTCGCCGGTTCCCTCACCCTGTTTGAAGCCATGGCGCGCCATCACTGCAAGCGCCTGGTGTTCAGTTCCTCGGCCACGGTGTATGGCGACCCTGCCAGCGTGCCCATCCGTGAGGATTTCCCGCTTTCTGCCACCAATCCCTATGGCGGCTCCAAGCTGATGATTGAGGAGATTCTGCGGGATTTATATGCCAGTGATCCCGACTGGCAGATTTTTTTGTTGCGCTACTTCAACCCGGTTGGCGCCCACCCCAGCGGCCTGATCGGTGAAGATCCGGCGGGCATTCCCAACAATCTGCTGCCCTATGTGGCCCAGGTGGCAGTGGGCAAGCTGGCGCGCTTGCAGGTGTTTGGCGGGGATTATTCCACCCGCGATGGCACCGGGGTGCGGGATTACCTCCATGTGTGCGATCTGGCTCTGGGTCATCTGGCCGCCTTGCAACATCTTGAACCCGGTTGCGTAGCCTGCAATCTGGGAACAGGGCGCGGCTATTCTGTGCTTGAAGTGGTGGAGGCCTTTGCCCGCGCCAGCGGGCGCGAAATTCCCTATGATATTGTCGGGCGCCGCGCCGGGGATGTGGCCGAGTGTTATGCGGATACCGGCTTGAGTGCATCAATGCTGGGCTGGAAGGCAGATCTTGATCTGGCCGCCATGGTGACAGATCACTGGCGCTGGCAAAGCAATAATCCTGATGGCTATGGGGATTAAGGGTTGTTCCGGCGATGCGGATTGTTCCCGTAGTCTGATCCGGCGCCAGCCCTTATAATGCCCGCTCATTTTTCCCCGACATCCTTTACCCCCTGATGAACTCCCTCGAAATCCGCAGCGTTATCGGTTTGGTGTCCCTGTATACAACCCGGATGCTCGGGTTGTTTATGGTGTTGCCGGTTTTGAGCCTCTACAGCGATGACTATGCGGGTAGCACCACGCTGCTGATCGGTGTTGCGCTGGGGATATACGGCCTGACCCAGAGCCTGTTCCAGATTCCCCTGGGGGTGCTGTCAGACCGGGTGGGACGCAAAACCATCATCGTTGCCGGCATGCTGATGTTTATGCTGGGCAGTGTGGTGGCGGCCAGCGCCGAGACGATCTACGGCATTATTATTGGCCGTGCATTGCAGGGCTGCGGTGCGGTGGCCAGTACCATCATGGCGCTGTTGTCTGATCTCACCACCGAGCAAAACCGCACCAAGGCCATGGCTGCTGTGGGTGGCAGTATCGGGTTGGCTTTTGCCCTGGCGATGATTGTCGGCCCACTGATTGCTTCGGCTTTTGGCATGGGCGCCATTTTCTGGTTTACCGCTGTGTTGGCGGGCGCCGGTATCCTGGTGGTGATGTACTGGATTCCCAATCCGGTGGCTGCCAACAGCCTCAGCTCCCGTGAAGCCCTGGCCATGCCAGCGTTGTTCCGCCGCACCCTGGGCAACCGCGAGTTGCTGCGCCTGGATGCCGGTATCTTTCTGCTGCATATGGTGCAGATGGCGAGCTGGGTGTCCGTGCCGGTGGTGCTGAGCACGGTGCTGGGGTTTGAACCATCGCGCCACTGGTGGCTGTATCTGCTCACCATGGGCTTTGGTTTTGCCGCCATGCTGCCGTTTATGATCATTGCCGAGCGCAAGCGCATTGTGAAATGGGTATTTGTCGGCGCGGTAGTGTTGCTGGGGTTGGCTGAATTGTTGATGTATCTGTCCGGCCTGCGTCTCGGGGTATTTGTGGCCGGGTTGTTCCTGTTTTTTATGGCTTTCAATCTGCTGGAAGCCAGCCTGCCCTCCCTGGTGAGCAAGGTTGCGCCCAGCGGCAGCCGTGGCACCGCTATGGGGATTTATTCCAGCAGCCAGTTTCTCGGTGCATTTGTCGGCGGAGTTGCTGGGGGTGTTCTGGCGCAATCCTATGGCGCCCATGCCGTCTTCCTGTTTTCACTGGTCATGGTCACCGTGTGGGCGGTCATTGCCATCACCATGCCCAGGCCTCGGCACTGGAGCAGTGTTGTCGTCAAGTTGCAGGATGGTGAAGCGGGGCTCTTTGATGCCAGCCTGGGCGATCTGGTGGCGGGGGTTGAGGACGTGTTGTTTATCCCCGATCAGGGCCTGATGTACCTGAAAGTGGACAAGGCAAGCTTTGACCAGCCAGCGCTGGAGAAGCTGTTGGGACGACCGCTGGCAGCCTGACAGGTTGTCAACGGGGTAACCCCCTCCGGGTACCCATGACGGGACCAAGGGAGTAAACTCCCCCGCTAAACCTGTTTTCAAACCCTGTTTCAATAACTATCTGGATGGAGTGCTTGCATGGCAAGGGGAATCAATAAAGTCATTCTGGTGGGCAACCTGGGCCAGGACCCGGAAACCCGCTACCTGCCCAGCGGTGGCGCTGTCACCAACCTCAGTATTGCCACCAGTGAAAGCTGGAAAGACAAGAACACCGGGCAGCAGCAGGAGCGTACCGAGTGGCATCGCGTGGTGTTCTTCAACCGCCTGGCGGAGATTGCCGCCCAGTACCTGAAGAAAGGTTCCAAGGTGTATGTGGAAGGCTCACTGCGCACCCGCAAGTGGCAAAACAAGGAAGGCGTGGACCAGTACACCACGGAGATTGTCGCCAGTGAAATGCAGATGCTGGATTCCCGCGGCGGTGCCGGTGGCGATTACTCGCCGGGTCCCGATGACAATTACACCCCAAGCAAGCCGCAAAATCGTGCGCCCCAGCAGTCCTCTGCGCCGAGCCAGCCCGCTGCCGATAACAGCGGCTTTGGCGATTTTGACGACGATATCCCTTTCTGATGTATGCGGGAGATGTTGAATGGGAGATGAGAGATGTCTCCCATCTCTCATCTCTCGTTCAGACATAAAAAAAGCCCGCGCCAAACGACGCGGGCTTTTTGCTGTTGGTAATCCGCTCAGCAGTACTTTTTATTAACGGTACTTTTGCATGACCAAAGTGGCATTGGTGCCGCCAAAGCCGAAGCTGTTGGACAGCACCCGTTCCAGCTTGGTGTTTTCCCTGAGGCTGGTGACGATGGGCAGGTCGGCGACCTCGGTGTCGAGATTGTCGATATTGATGGAGGGTGCAATGAAATCGTTTTCCATCATCAGCAGGCTGAAAATTGCCTCGTGGACACCGGCGGCGCCGAGGGAGTGGCCGGTCAGGGATTTGGTGGACGCCAGGGGCGGGCACTTGTCGCCGAACAGCTCGCGCAGGGCTTTGAGCTCCTGGACATCGCCCACCGGGGTGCTGGTGCCGTGGGTGTTGATGTAATCGACGGGGCCATCGACAGTGGCGAGCGCCTGCTGCATGCAGCGAATGGCGCCTTCTCCCGAAGGGGCAACCATGTCGTAACCGTCGGAAGAGGCACCGTAGCCGACGATTTCGGCATAGATATGGGCGCCGCGGGCGAGGGCGTGCTCCAGCTCCTCGACCACCACGCAGCCAGCGCCGCAGGACATGACAAAACCGTCGCGGTCGGCGTCGTAGGTGCGCGAGGCAAGCTGCGGGGTGTCGTTGAATTTGGATGACAGGGCGCCCATGGCGTCGAACATGCAGGCCATGGACCAGTGCTCCTCCTCGGAGCCACCGGCAAAAAGGATATCCTGCTTGCCGAGCTGGATCTGCTCAACGGCAGCGCCGATGCAGTGGGCGCTGGTGGCGCAAGCCGAGGCGATGGAGAAATTGAGGCCCTTGATCTGGAACGGGGTGGCCAGGCAGGCAGAGACAGTGCTGGCCATGATCTGGGTGACGCGGTAGGGGCCCGCGCGCTTGACGCCCTTTTCCCGCACCACGTCGATGGTTTCAACAAACTTTTCACCGGAAACACCGCCGGAGCCCATGATAATGCCGGTGCGGGGGTTGGATACCTGCTCGGGCTTGAGGGCAGAATCCTCGATGGCGCGCTGCATGGCAATGTAGGCGTAGGCGGCGGCGTTACCCATGAAACGCAAATGCTTGCGATCAATGAAGTCGGCGGGATTGAGGTCGATCTGCCCGGCAATATTGCTGCGCAGCCCCATCTCCCTGTATTCCTCCTTGAAGAGGATGCCGGAGCGGCCCGCCCTCAGTGAGTCGGTAACGGTTTGTTTATCATGTCCTATGCAGGATACAACGCCCATTCCGGTGATAACGGCACGTCTCATGGGGACTCCTTCGAATTGTGTCTGGCGGCTTATCAGCTGTTTGTAATCTTAGAGTAGTTTACTAAAACCGCTTAAAAATTGTCAGTGGAGGTGAACAGGCCCACCCGCAGGTCCTTGGCGCTGTAGATTTCGCGGCCATCGACCTCGACCGCGCCGTCGGAAATGGCCATCACCAGCTTGCGTTCAATAATGCGGGAGATATCCAGTCGGTAGGTAACGGTTTTTGCCGTGGGCAGCACTTGGCCAAAAAATTTTACTTCGCCAGCACCGAGGGCGCGTCCGCGACCCTTGTTGCCGCGCCAGGCCAGGAAAAATCCGGTCAGCTGCCACAGGGCATCGAGGCCAAGGCAGCCCGGCATGACGGGATCGCCGGGGAAATGACAGTCAAAAAACCACAGATCGGGGGTAATATCCAGCTCGGCAACCAGTTGGCCCTTGCCGTACTTGCCGCCATCATCGCTGATCAGGCTGATGCGATCGAGCATCAGCATATTGGGTGCGGGGAGACGTGCCCGCTCCGGGCCGAACAGTTCGCCACGGCTTGATGCCAGAATTTCTTCCTTGGAAAAAGCACTTTGACGACTTGAATTTTCCATTCAGGACCAGCCCTCGATGCGGGGCGGAGCCCCTGTTTTGATGAACAAAATGAGGCGACATTCTAGCTGAATTGGTGGTTATGTCCAGTCAAAAGGCCCTGCTGCCGAGTTCAAGGCCCTGACGGAAAAAGGAAATTTACCCACGGGGCAGTCAATTGCGATGGTCTGACATATAATCGTCACAACCAGCGCTGACCATAAAGCGCGATCCCTTCGGGCATGCGGGTCGCCATCACATCAGCCCTCAATGAACAGGGAGATTCAATGATCAGAAAATGTCTCTTTCCCGTGGCCGGTTACGGCACACGGTTCTTGCCTGCCACCAAGGCGATGCCCAAGGAAATGCTGCCGGTGGTGAACAAGCCCCTGGTGCAGTACGGCGTTGAGGAGGCCATTTCAGCAGGTCTCAACCAGATCGGCTTCGTCACCGGTCGCGGCAAGCGCGCCATCAATGACCACTTTGATGTCAGCTATGAGCTGGAGCACCAGATTGCCGGCAGCGAAAAGGAAAAATACCTGTCCTGTGTGCGGGAAGTGATTCAGAACGCAACCTTTTCTTCCACTCGCCAGCCGGAAATGAAAGGACTGGGCCACGCCATCCTGGTGGGCGAACTGCTGATCGGCTATGAGCCGTTCGGAGTGATTTTGGCCGATGACCTGTGTCTGGTGGAGGAGGGTGAGGATTCGGTGATGACCCAGCTGGTCAAAATCTACCGGCGCTTTGGCAAATCCGTGGTGGCCATTACCGAGGTCCCGAGGGAAGATGTCTCCAAGTTCGGGGTGATCGCGGCGGAAGAAATCGAGCCCGGCATCTATACAGTGTCGGATATGGTGGAAAAACCCAGCCCGGAAGATGCTCCCAGCAACCTCGCCATCATTGGCCGCTACGTCCTCACACCGGATATTTTTGAAGCCCTGCGCCATACAGAACCAGGCAAAAACGGCGAAATTCAGATCACCGATGCTCTGCTCAAGCTGGCCCGCAAAGGGCGGGTACTGGCCTACAAGTTTCGCGGCCTGCGCTTTGACTGCGGCAGCATTGAGGGTTATGTGGCCGCCACCAACTATGTTTACCAGAATATCTACAGCAAGAATCCCAAATGACCCTGCCTCTAACCTGCTTCAAGGCCTACGACATCCGTGGCCGCATTCCCGACCAGATCAATGAAGACGTGGCCTACCGCGTGGGCCGCGCCTTTGCCGAGGTGCTGAACGCCCGTCGCATTGTGGTCGGCCACGATATCCGCCTCACCAGCCCGCTGTTCTGCGAGGCGGTGGCCAATGGCATCCGCGACGCCGGGTGTGATGTGACCTGGATCGGCCAGTGCGGCACAGAGGAAATCTACTTCGCCACCTTTGACGGTGGCTTCGACGGCGGCCTGGTGGTGACCGCCAGCCACAATCCCATCGACTACAACGGTATCAAGTTTGTGCGTGAGGGCGCCCGCCCGGTCAGTGGTGACGATGGCTTGCCGGAGATCCAGGCACTGGCGGAAAGCGGCCATTTCGCCACCCCGCAAAAGCGCGGCAACCTGACCCGGGTTGATGACAAGTCCGGCTATATCCGCCATTTACTCGATTACGTGCAACCAGCCGCTCTCAAGCCCCTGAAGCTTGTCACCAATGCCGGGAATGGTGGTGCTGGCCTGGTGGTGGATCTGCTGGAGCCCCATCTGCCCTTTGAGTTTATCCGTGTCCACCACGAGCCGGATGGCACTTTTCCCAACGGCATACCCAATCCACTGTTGCCGGAGAATCGCGCCGCCACTGCGCGCGCTGTGATAGAACACGGCGCCGATATGGGCATCGCCTGGGACGGGGATTTTGATCGCTGCTTCTTTTTTGATGAAAACGGCGATTTTATCGAGGGCTATTACCTGGTGGGCCTGCTGGGTGAAGCGTTTTTGCGCAAAACCCCCGGTGGCGCCATCGTCCACGATCCGCGCCTGACGTGGAACACTATTGAGATGGTAAGCCAACAGGGCGGGCGCGCGGTGCAGAGCAAAACCGGCCACTCCTTTATCAAGCACACCATGCGTCAGCACGATGCCCTCTATGGTGGCGAGATGAGCGCCCACCACTATTTCCGCGACTTTGCCTATTGCGACAGCGGCATGATCCCCTGGTTACTGGTGGCGGAACTGGTATCGGCCTCCGGCAAGCCCCTGTCGCGCTGGGTCGCTGAACGCCTTGAGGCGTTTCCCTGTTCCGGCGAAATCAACAACGAAGTGGCGGACCCGCTGGCAGTGCTCAAGGCCATCGAAGCCCATTACAGTCACCACAACCCGGCTATTGATCGCACCGATGGGCTGAGCATGGCGTTTGATGAGTGGCGCTTTAATGTGCGTATGTCGAACACCGAGCCGGTAGTGCGCCTCAATGTCGAAAGCCGGGGGAATGTGGCGCTGATGCAGGCCAAGACCGAGGAGTTGCTGGGATTGATTCGTCGTTGAGTTTCACGTTGCACGAAACACGCTTCACGCAAGATAAAAAAAGCCCCGCAATTTAGGCGGGGCTTTTTACGTGCAACGTGAAACGTGTTACGTGTAACTCAATATCACGACAGATCCAGATGCGCCGTTATGTCAATAACGGCCTTCTTGCCATCCCCATAAACCATGTAGGTATGATCCATGGCAAACAGCGGGTTGGGCAGGCCGGAGAAGCCGGGTGACAGGCTGCGCTTGATGACAATCACGGTTTTTGCCTTGTCCACGTTGAGAATGGGCATGCCGTAGATGGGGCTGCCCTTGTCCTCCCTGGCCATGGGGTTGGTGACGTCGTTGGCGCCGATCACGATGGCCACATCGGTGTCCTCGAAGGTGGGGTTAATGCGCTCCATCTCCACCAATTTGTCGTAGGGAACTTCTGCTTCCGCCAACAGTACGTTCATGTGGCCGGGCATGCGGCCCGCCACCGGGTGAATGGCGTATTCCACTTCGCAGCCATGGGCTTCAAGAACATCCGCCAGCTCGCGCACCGCGTGCTGGGCCTGGGCCATGGCCATGCCAAAACCGGGAACGATCACCACGCGCCTGGCGGTCCCCAGCATCATGGCAACTTCCTCGGCGCCGGCGCTTTTGACCTTGCCGCCGTAGACTTCATCGGCGCTGATGATCTCACCGCTGCCGGCCATCTTGCCGAACAGCACATTGGCGAGGGAGCGGTTCATGGCCACACACATGATCTTGGTGAGAATCAGGCCCGATGTGCCCACCAGGGAGCCAGCGACGATCAGTACGGTGTTGCCGAGGATAAAGCCGGCAAAGGCCGCGGCAATACCCGAGTAGGAGTTCAGCAGAGCGATGACCACCGGCATGTCGGCGCCACCGATGGGCAGCACCAGGAACAGGCCGAGCAACAGGCCTACCACAACGATGACGATAATCAGGGTGGCGTTGGTGGGGTCGATGCACAGGGCTACCGCAGCGACCAGGCCCACCAGCAGCAACAGGCCGTTGCCAATGGGTCCGCCGGGCAGTCCGTAGTCCTTCTTCATCAGCTCCTGCAGTTTGGCAAAAGCGACGAAGCTCCCGGTGAGGGTGACGGCGCCGATCAGCACGGTGAGGCTGATGGCTACCACGGCGATAACACCCAGGGCGCCGACACCGAAGGGGCTGGCGGTCATCAACTCTGTCACCGAGGTGTGGGTCTTGGCGTAGTATTCCGCCAGGGCAATGGCGAGGGATGCGCCGCCGCCGAAACCGTTCAGTATGGCCACCATCTGGGGCATGGACGTCATGCGCACCTTGACAGCCATCAGGCCGCCGATAATGCTGCCGATCAGCACTCCGGCAATGATGTACTCAAAGCTGACAATGCTGCGGTCGAACAGGGTAACAACCACTGCCACCAACATGCCGAGGGCGGACAGCATATTGCCGCGCACAGCGGTTTTGGGTTTGGAGAGACCCTTGATGCCGAGGATAAAGAGTATCGCGGCAGCCAGGTAGGCCAGATTAACAACCGTCAAATTCATGGCTTACTTCCTCTTGAACATGGCGAGCATGCGGTTGGTAACCAGGTAGCCGCCGACAACATTGAGTGTCGCCAGCACGACTGCCACAAAGCCCAGAATATTGTTTACGGCAGTGGAGGAAGAGTCGGAGCCCGCCGCCAGCAGGGCTCCAACCAGGGTGATGCCGGAAATGGCGTTGGTGCCGGACATCAGCGGAGTGTGCAGGGTCGGTGGCACCTTGGTGATCATTTCGACCCCGAGAAAGAGCGACAGCACAAACAGTGCCAGCAGCATCACGAGTGTATTCATATCCATCGGAAAATCCCCTTAGTTGGTTTGCTCGCCGTTCGCCTCGGGGGCGGCAGGCTTGACGATGGGTTCCAGGCCAAGCATGGAACGCATGCGGGCATGGGGCACATTGCCGCCATGGGCGATAACGGTTTCAAAAATAACCTCGTCTTCGAAATCGAGGCTGAGATTCCCGTCGGCATCGATCATGTGGCCGAGCAGCACTTCCATATTCTTGCCGTACATCTGGCTGGCATGATTGGGGATTGTCGAGGGAATGTTGTCCGGGCCGATAATGGTGACTCCGTGGGCGGTGATGGTTTTGCCGAGCTGGGTGAGTTCGCAGTTGCCACCGCGTTCGGCGGCCAGGTCGACAATCACCGAGCCGGGCTTCATGGCTTTCACCATGTCCTCGGTCACCAGGATGGGGGATTTGGCGCCGGGCACTGCCGCAGTGGTGATGACGATATCCTGCTGGGCAATCACCGCCGTCATGAGTTCGCGCTGGCGACGCAGGAAATCCTCACCCTGGGCCTTGGCGTAACCGCCCTTGTCTTCTGTGCCTTCTGCCTCGAGTTCCAGCTCAATGGGCTTGGCGCCAACCGAGAGGATCTGCTCGCGCGCAGCAGGTCGCACATCGTAGGCCTCAACCACAGCGCCGAGGCGCTTGGCGGTGGCACAGGCCTGCAGGCCTGCCACGCCAACACCCATGATAAACACGCGGCCCGGCTGCAGTGTACCGGCAGCAGTCATCAGCATGGGCAGAATGCGGGGCAGGGCGGCGGCACCGAGAAGCACGGCCTTGTAACCCGCCAGGGTCGCCATGGAGGACAACACATCCATGGACTGGGCGCGGCTGATGCGCGGCACCAGCTCCATGGCAAAGGCAGTGACCTTGCGTTCTGCCAGGGTGGTGGCGACCTGCGCTGATGCCAGCGGGTCCATCATGCCGGCAATCACCTGGCCTTCACGCAGCAGTGCCAGGTCGCTGTCGCTGTTTTCCTGATTCGCGCCAAAGGACTGCACCTGCAGCACGATGTTTGATTGAGCGAAGACCTCTTCCCTGGTTGCGACAATCTGTGCGCCCGCCTGTTCATAGTCGCTGTCAAGGTGTCCGGCATTGAGTCCCGCTGATGCCTGTACGAGTACCTTGATGCCTTTTTTTGTCCAGACGGACACATTGCCGGGGGTAAAGGCAACGCGCTTTTCGCCTGCTTTGAGTTCCAGTGGTACACCAATAATCACGAAGTCTCTCCGTCAATCGATGGTTGTTTTAGGGGCGGCTACTTTACCTGAAGGTCTGAATCAAACATAGAAGACGCCGGTGAGGGTTGCAAATTGTGGCCATAATCAGACAACAAGGCCATTAAAAAACAGAATCTTGTGACCAAACTGTCCCATTGGGCAGGCCGTTATGGGTAGCAGGGTATCAGTAAGCGTAGTTCGTGTGGCGTAAAGGGGTGGCAAAGTGGTCAGGATGTTCGCTCAACAGCGAAACGGGCCAGCTCTGTGAGGGCGGTTTTGGCGCTGGAGTCTGGCAGCGGCTGGAGGTTTTCAATGGCCTGCTCGACATGAAAGCGGGCAAGGTCGAGGGTGTACCCGATGGCGCCGGTGTCCTGAATGGCGGCGAGTACGGCGTCAAGCTGATTCAGTCCGCCGTCCTTGATGGCGTCGCGCACCAGCTGTGCCTGCTCGCTGCTGCCTTTATTCAGTACGTGGATCAGGGGCAGGGTGGCTTTGCCTTCGGCAAGGTCGTCACCAATATTCTTGCCCAGTGCTTCGCTGCTGCTGCTGTAATCCAGAGCGTCATCGACCAGCTGGAAGGCCATGCCGATATGATGCCCATAGCGCGCCAGCGAACTGGCTGACGGCGCTGCACCAGCCACAACAGCACCGCAGCGGGCGGCAGCTTCAAACAGTTTGGCAGTTTTCTTGTCGATGACCTGCAGGTAGTCGTGCTCGCTGGTCTGGTCATTGCCGGCATTGATGAGCTGTTGTACCTCGCCTTCGGATATCGCGTTGGTGGTATCCGCCAAAATGCGCATGATGTCCAGATTGCCAAGGGCAACCATCATCTGGAAAGCGCGGGAGTAGAGGAAATCCCCCACCAAAACACTGGGAGCATTGCCCCAGCGGGCGTTGGCGGTCAGCCTGCCGCGGCGCAGATCCGAGGTGTCCACCACATCGTCGTGGAGCAGGGTAGCACTGTGGATAAACTCAATAACTGCAGCGAGGCTGATATGATCGCTGCCCTGGTAGCCGCAGGCCTTGGCGCTGAGCAGTACCAGCAGCGGGCGCAGGCGCTTGCCGCCAGCCTCGATCAGATAGTGGCCGATGTTCTCCACCAGCGGCACTTCGGAGTGCAGTTCCCTGAGGATCAGCGCATTGACTGCCGCAAATTCATCGTTAACTACAGGGTAAAAAGGCAGCATCGGGTGGGTTTGGGGTGGCCTTGGATGGGCTGGCATCCTAGGGGGCGAACTCTGAAGTGTCAAGAAATACAGGTGCTTGCGACCTTTTTTGAGGGTGGTCCAGCGTCGCTGTCCAGGCACATTTCCGCCCACTGTTGAGGGCAGTTGTGCAGTTGCAAAAAACATCGGTTGCGCGGGTTGCGGTGTGCAGATGATTGGCATAAAATGCGCCCCCTCATAAAACGGTCCTGACTATTTCGGTCCGGGCGAGTAGAAAAGCTGTTAATCTGGAGCAGATAGAGTATGTACGCAGTTATTGAAAGTGGTGGCAAGCAGCACCGCGTTGTAGAGGGCGAGACCCTTCGCCTGGAAAAGCTCGAAGTCGCCACTGGCGAATCGATTAATTTTGACAAGGTGCTGATGATTGCCTCAGGCGATGCCATCAATGTTGGCGCCCCCTATGTGGCAGGTGCCAGCGTTAGCGTTGAAGTGCTGGCTCATGGTCGCGCCGACAAGGTGAAAATCATCAAGTTCCGTCGCCGCAAGCACAGCCGCAAGCAGATGGGCCACCGTCAGTGGTTCACCGAAGTGAAAATCACAGGCATTAACGCTGGTTGATCCCAGCTTTAGAAAATCCTTGCAGGAGTAAAGTTTCATGGCTCACAAGAAAGCTGGTGGTAGTACCCGTAACGGACGGGATTCAGAAAGTAAACGCCTTGGCGTCAAGCGCTTTGGCGGCGAAGTTGTAAAGGCTGGCAATATCATCATCCGCCAGCGTGGCACCCGTGTTCACCCCGGTGTCAACGTAGGGATTGGTCGCGATCACACCCTGTTTGCCACTGTTGAAGGGCGCGTAAAGTTTGCTGTACGCGGCCCCAACAATCGCAAGTATGTGGATATCATCGGCGCCTGAAGCGTCTGATTGATCGCTGAAAAGCCCCGCATGCGGGGCTTTTTTTATGGTTGCACTTATTTCTCGGCGCACGGCCTTATCCTGTAGAGGCGCGCCGCATTTATCGGTTTACCACGTTTATCGGTACGCCGATTATCCCTGTACAATAGGCGATCACCTTTGAGAGGTCAGGTCCGTGAAATTTGTTGATGAGGCACCCATTACGGTTCACGCCGGCAAGGGCGGCAATGGCTGTCTGAGCTTCCGTCGCGAAAAATACATTCCCAACGGTGGCCCTGACGGCGGCGATGGCGGCGATGGCGGCAGTATCTTTCTGGAAGCCAATGAAGGCATCAACACCCTGGTGGATTTTCGCTACCAGCGCCAGTTCCGCGCCGCCAATGGCGAGGGCGGGCGCGGCGGCAACTGCACAGGCCGCAGCGGCGATGACCTGATTCTGCCGGTGCCGGTGGGTACCACGGTGATCGACGAGGATACCCAGGAAATTCTCGGCGACCTGACCGAGATTGGCCAGCGTCTGAAAGTGGCCCAGGGCGGTTTTCACGGCCTCGGCAATACCCGCTTCAAATCCAGTGTCAACCGCGCACCGCGCCAGACCAGTCATGGCAGCGAAGGGGATTCCCGCAACCTGCGGCTGGAATTGAAGGTGCTGGCCGATGTGGGCCTGCTGGGTTTGCCCAATGCCGGCAAATCCACCTTTATCCGCGCTGTTTCCGCAGCAAAACCCAAGGTGGCGGATTATCCCTTCACCACCCTGGTGCCGAATCTCGGTGTGGTGAGGGTCAACCGCCACCGCAGTTTTGTGATCGCCGATGTACCGGGTTTGATCGAGGGTGCATCCGAGGGGGCGGGTCTGGGTATCCGCTTCCTGAAGCACCTGACCCGCACCCGCATCCTCCTTCACCTGGTGGATATGCTGCCGCCGGACGACAGTGATCCGGCCGAAAATGCCGCTGCTATCGAGCGCGAACTGGCCAGGTTCAGCCCCACCCTGGCGGAGCGCGAGCGCTGGCTGGTGCTCAACAAGATTGACCTGCTGCCCGAAGATGAGGCCGAGGCTCGCTGTCAGGCAGTGGTCGAAAAGCTCGACTGGCAAGGCCCGGTATATGCCATTGCCGCCATCAATCAGACCGGTACCCAGGCCTTGACGGGCGCCATCATGGAACATATCGAGGCCCGCAAGGAGCGCGAGGATTACGACCCGGCCTTTGCCGAGGAAGAGCTGGCCCTGCAACGGCGCATGCAGCAGGAAGCGCGGGAGAAGATCGAGGCCCTGCGCCTGGCGCGCAGCCTGCGCGGCAAAGCGGCTGAAGGTGAGGGCGATGACGACGATTTTGACGATGATGATTATGATGACGACGATGATGTGGAAGTTGTCTACGCGCCCTGACAGCGACTGGTTGTCAGGCCACACACGGACTCTATTCGGCAAGCATAAAAATTACTGACAGGCAGACCAGGTTTTATGTCACGGGAAAATATCACAACCACCAGGCGCTGGGTAGTCAAGATCGGCAGTGCCCTGCTTACCGCTGATGGTAAGGGGCTGGATCGCGAGGCCATGGCCGCCTGGGTGGCGCAGCTGGCGCAGTTGCTGGCCGAAGGCGTTGAGGTTGTGCTGGTATCCTCAGGCGCAGTTGCCGAGGGCATGTCGCGCCTGGGCTGGAAAACCCGTCCCAAGGCCATTCACGACTTGCAGGCAGCTGCTGCTGTGGGGCAGATGGGGCTGGTGCAGGCCTACGAATCCCACTTCCAGGTACACGGTCGCCACACGGCGCAGATTCTGCTCGACCACGACGACCTCTCCAACCGCCAGCGCTACCTCAATGCTCGCCGCACCCTGCAGGCCCTGATCAAGCTGGGGGTGGTGGCGGTGGTCAACGAGAATGACACCGTGGTCACAGATGAAATTCGCTTTGGTGACAACGACACCCTCGCCGCCCTGGTGGCCAATCTGATCGACGCCGACGTGCTGGTGATTCTCACCGATCAGTTGGGGCTGTTCGACAAGGACCCCAGAGCCAATGCTGATGCGGTGCTGGTAACGCAGGGACAGGCCGGGGATCCGGCTCTGGACGCCCTGGCTGGCGGCAGTGCTGGCAATCTCGGTCGGGGCGGCATGATCACCAAGTTGCGGGCCGCCAAACTGGCGGCGCGTTCCGGCGCCAGCACCATCATTGCCAGCGGCCGCGAACCGGCAGTGCTCAACCGGCTGCGTCAGGGCGAAGAGGTAGGTACCCTGTTGCTGGCCGCGCGCGAACCCATCGCCGCCCGCAAACAGTGGCTTGCCGGACAGCTGCAGGTGCGCGGCACACTGACCCTCGATGAAGGTGCTGTCAAGGTACTGAGCCAGCAGGGCAGAAGTTTGCTGCCGGTGGGCGTGGTTGCCGTCAGCGGTCGCTTTACCCGCGGTGAACTGGTGGTGTGCAACGATCAGCAAGGGCGCGAAATCGCCCGCGGACTCGCCAATTACAGCGCTGATGAAACCCTCAAAATCATGGGCCAGAGTACCTCGCGCATCAGTGAGATACTGGGCTACCGCGATGACGAGGAGTTGATCCATCGCGATAATCTGGTGCTGGTTTGAAGGCTTAGGGTCTGACGTCGGAAGTCTGACGTCTGACGCCTTTTTGTGCCACTTTCCATTGACTCAGATTCGGGCACAGTCTGCCGTACTGTAAGCTTCGAGGACTTTGTTGTCTTGGCTTCAGACATCAGACTTCCGACATCAGATCGAAAACAAACTTGAACATCCCCGCCAATCAGGGACAATGGCCACACCTGCAACCGCCCGAGTACCGTAGCCCATGCCAGTGATACTGGGGATTGACCCCGGCTCCATCAAGACAGGATTTGGAGTGATCGAGGCGCGCGGCTCGAAAGTCTTTTATGTCGCCAGTGGCATTATCAAACTCCCGGCGGTGGCCCTGCCGGAAAAACTCAAAATCATCTGCGCCAGCGTTGCCGAGATCATAGCGAGTCACTGTCCCACTGAAATGGCAGTGGAAGAAGTCTTTTTTGCCCGCGACCCGCGTGCAGCCCTCAAACTGGGTCAGGCCCGCGGTGCTGCCATTGTCGCGGGGGTGCAGGCCGATCTGCCCGTTTCAGAGTACAGTGCAAAAACAGTTAAGCAGTCTGTAGTGGGTACTGGTGCTGCCACCAAGGACCAGGTATCGCAAATGGTGGTGCGGCTGCTCAGCCTCGAGAGTGCTCCGCGCGAGGATGCCGCCGACGCGCTGGCGGTTGCGCTATGTCACGCCCACAGCATGCGTTCTGCCATCAGCATGGCCACCGGGCTGGCGGGATCAGGACAGGCTATTGCCAAAACCCGCTATGCCCGTGGGCGCCTCAAGGAGATTCACTACAAATGATTGGCCGCATTACAGGGATACTGTTGGAAAAACAGGCACCGGAGTTGCTGGTGGATGTGCATGGTCTGGGCTATGAAGTGCAGGTATCCCTCACCACCTACTTTGAGCTGCCCGCCCTGGGCGAAACCGTCACTCTTCACACGCATTTTGTGGTGCGTGAGGATGCCCAGCAGCTGTTCGGTTTTGCTTCCCACAGCGAGCGCAGCCTGTTCCGCTCCCTGATCAAGGTGAGCGGTGTTGGTCCCAAGCTCGCCCTGGCGATTTTGTCCGGCATGACGGCGGCAGAGTTTGTGCGCTGTGTGCGGGCCAGCGATGTCGCCACCCTGACCCGCTTGCCGGGGGTGGGCAAAAAGACTGCCGAGCGATTGGTGGTGGAGATGAGAGATCGCCTCGCTTCCTGGGATGCCCCTGCTATAACGACAGCGCCGGGCAGTATTGCCGGACCAACGCCTGGCGACTTGCTGGAGGAAGCCGAAAGTGCGCTGATCTCACTGGGGTACAAACCCCAGGAGGCCACCCGGATGGTGAGTGCAGCTGCAGCGGAAGTGGGAGATGATGCCGCCAGTGAAGCGCTGATACGCCAGGCCCTGAAGAATGCGGTAAGAAAGTAAGCTGGAACTGGGGAGATGGAGGAATGGGAGACGGGAGACGGACTGTAGAGGTGTGACCGTCTCCCGTCTCCCATCTACACATCTCCCGCTTGAAACCGCGTAAAACAATGAATTCTGGAACCCCGTCATGATCGAAAGCGACCGACTGATTTCACCGGCTCCCGGCGACCCCGAAGAGCGCTATGACCGCGCCATCCGGCCTCTCAGCCTGGCGGATTATGTCGGTCAGCAGGCGGTGCGCGAGCAGATGGGCATTTTTATCAGCGCCGCCAAGGCGCGCGGAGAGCCCCTGGATCACACCCTGGTATTTGGTCCGCCCGGTTTGGGTAAAACCACCCTGGCCAACATCATCGCCAATGAAATGGGTGTCGATCTTAAAACCACTTCCGGTCCGGTACTGGAGCGGGCGGGCGACATCGCCGCCCTGATGACCAATCTGGAGCCGGGCGACGTGTTGTTTATCGATGAAATCCATCGCCTCAGCCCAGTGGTCGAAGAAGTCCTCTACCCGGCCATGGAGGACTACCAGCTCGATATCATGATCGGTGAAGGGCCCTCCGCCCGCTCTCTGAAGATCGATCTGCCACCCTTTACCCTGGTGGGGGCCACTACCAGGGCGGGATTGCTCACCTCGCCACTGCGTGACCGCTTCGGCATAGTCCAGCGCCTGGAGTTTTACTCCATCGACGAACTGGCCACCATCGTTACCCGCTCGGCAAAAATTCTCGGTGTTGCCATTGATGACCGGGGAGCGCTGGAAATCGCCCGCCGCTCGCGCGGAACGCCGCGCATCGTCAACCGCCTGTTGCGGCGGGTGCGCGACTACGCCGAGGTTAAGGGCAGTGGCCATATCAGCAGTGATATTGCCGATCTGGCCCTCAATATGCTCAATGTGGACCAGAGCGGTTTTGACCATATGGACCGCCGCCTGCTGCTGGCGATTATTGAAAAGTTCGACGGCGGCCCGGTCGGTGTGGACAGCCTTGCCGCTGCCATCAGCGAAGAGCGCGGCACCATCGAGGACGTGCTCGAACCCTACCTGATCCAGCAGGGCTACCTGATTCGCACCTCGCGCGGGCGCATGGCCACCGGTCTTGCCTACCAGCATTTCGGCCTGAAGCGCCCGGCCGGGGAGGGCGGGCAGCTCAACTTGCCTGGCAGTGAGGATGCGTCTGCCTGATTTGTGAGCAATGACACAAAAGGATCATCAGCATGAATGAATTTCAGCTACCCGTGCGGGTCTATGTGGAAGACACCGACGCTGGCGGCATCGTGTATTACGTCAACTATCTGAAATTTCTTGAACGCGCCCGCACCGAATGGTTTCGCCACCAGGGCTTTGAAAAACCGGCACTGTTTGGTGAAAATCTGATGTTTGTGGTCCATTCCCTCAGCATTGATTACCGCAAACCGGCCCGGCTGGACGATTTGCTGCTGGCCACGGCCCGGGTGATCGGCGGCGGCAAAACTTTTTTTATCATGGAGCAGACCGTCCTGCGCGGAGATGAATTACTATGCGCGGCTGAAGTCAAGGTCGCCTGTGTCAGCCGCGACCGGATGCGACCTTCAGCCATACCCGCCGACATCAGGCGCGTGGCTCTACCCGTCATTACACAATAGGAGATGTCTGTGACAGAAAATCTTTCGATATGGGCATTGATCATGGGGGCGTCCATCCCCGTACAGCTTGTCATGTTGATCCTTTTCATGGCGTCAATGATCTCCTGGGTGATGATTATCCAGCGCGGTCGCTACCTGCGTCAGGCCCAGGAAAATTATCGCGAGTTTGAGCAGACTTTCTGGTCCGGCGTTGACCTCAACCAGCTGTTCAACGATATCACCGCCAAACTCCACGACAACGCCAATATCGATGGGCTGGAGAGTGTCTTTCGCAGTGGCTTCCGCGAATTCAACCGCCTGATCCAGCAAAAGAATGTTGATCCGGATGTGGTCATGGAGGGCACCGAACGCGCCATGCGGGTTGCCCTGTCGCGCGAGGAAGAGAAACTCAATATCAACCTGCCGTTTCTCGCCAGCGTGGCATCGGTCAGCCCCTATATCGGTCTGCTCGGTACCGTGTGGGGCATCATGCAGTCGTTCCGCAGTCTGGCCAATGTGCAGCAGGCTACCCTGGCCACGGTGGCTCCCGGTATCGCCGAAGCGCTGATTGCTACTGCCATGGGCCTGTTCGCGGCGATTCCGGCGGTGCTGGCATTCAACCGTTACTCATCCCAGGCGGACAACCTGCTCAGCAATTACCAGACCTTTGCTGAAGAGTTTTCCAGCATCCTCCACCGTCGTGTCCACAGTGGTAACTGATTCATGGCCGTCGTAAAGACCAAGTCAAAACGCAAGCTGGTGGCCGAGATCAATGTGGTTCCCTACATTGACGTGATGCTGGTGCTGCTGATTGTGTTCATGATCACGGCGCCCCTGCTGATGCAGGGTGTGAAAGTTGATTTGCCCCAGGCGCCCTCCACTCCGATGGAGGAAAACGACAAGGAGCCGCTGATTGTGTCCGTCAAGGCGGATGGTACCTATTACATCGATCTTGGCAGCGACAAGCACCAGGAAGAATCCCTCGAGGTGATCAGGGCGCGGGTGTCCAAGGTCCTTGCGGTACAACCGTTGACGCCAGTGCTGGTGTGGGGCGATACCAATGTTGACTACGGCGCAGTCGTCGAGTTGATGACTGTTCTGCAAAGTGCCGGCGCTCCCAATGTCGGGCTGGTCACCGAGCCGCCGAGAAGCAAGAATTAATGGTCGCGGTATCTGCATGAAAAGGCCGGCTACAGGCTATACATGGCCAACTATTGCCAGTGTGTTGCTGCACGGTTCGCTGCTGGCGTTTATCGCCATTGGCTGGACACCCCAGGAGAAACACCGCAAGGTAGTGACGCCGCGCTATGTGGAGGCTAAGCTGTTGCAGCTCAATGCCCCGCCAACCGTGCAGGCCAAAAAAGAACCCAAGGCCGAGGCGAAGCCGCCACCCGCTCCACCGCCACCGCCGCCACCAAAGGTTGATACTGCTGCCCAGGAGCGGCAGGAGCAGCAGCGCAAGGAACTCGAGCGCAAGGAACAACAGCGGCAGGAGGAGGTCAGAAAGGAGCAGGTTCGCCAGCAACAACTGAAAACCGAGGCGGAGCGTAAACGCAAGGAAGAGCAGGCCAAGGCTGAAGCCGAGAAAAAGCGCAAGGAAGAACAGGCTAAAGCCGAAGCTGAAAAAAAGCGCCAGGAAGAACTCAAGCGCCAGCAGGCTGAAAAGCAGCGCCAGGAGCAGCTGCGCCGTGAGCAGGAGTTGGCCCGGGCTCTTGAAGCCGAGCAGGCACTGGCCGATTCAGCGGCGGATGAGCAGCAGGTTGGTTCCTTCAGCAGTTATGTGAAGGACCGAATTGTCTCCAACTGGAGCCGCCCGCCCAGCGCTCGCCTCGGTATGGTGGCCGAGCTGGAAATTACCCTGGATGGTCAGGCGCGCGTGGTGGGTGTCGCTATCATCAAGTCCAGCGGCAATGCGGCCTACGACCTGTCATGCGAACAGGCTGTACGCCGGGCTGAACAGTTTGAGAGACTGAAAGAATTGATACAGCAGGACCGTGCTGCCTACGAAAAGAATTTTCGCCGCTTTCGCCTGAAATTTGATGCCCAGGACTTGAGGTTTTAAATCACTATGATGAAATACCGTTTGCTGCTCATCCTGTCACTTCTGTTGGGGGCCACTTTTTCTGCCCAGGCCCAGCTGACTATTGAAATTACCCAGGGTGTGGACAATCCCACGGTGATTGCTGTTTCTCCCATTGAGGCCGGTAATGCCGTGCTGCCAGAGGACATCAGCAATATCGTTTCCGCCGATTTGCAGCGCAGCGGGCTGTTCAATGCCATTGATCGCGCCAATATGCTGTCCTTCCCGCGCGAGACAAAGGAGATCTATTACAAGGACTGGCGTGTGCTGGGAGCCCAGTACCTGGTGTACGGCAATGCCGAGCGACTCAGCGATGGCCGACTCAAGGTCACCTTCGGGTTGTCCGAGGTGCTGGGTGAAAAAATTGTCCTGGCTCAGGTAGTGCATGGCAGTAACAATAACCTGCGTGATATTGCCCATTACATCAGCGACAAGGTCTATGAAGCCATCACCGGGGTGCGCGGCGCCTTTTCAACCCGTATTGCCTATGTGACGGCCACTCCCGGCAGGGATAACAAGCTGGTTTACAGGCTGATGGTGGCCGATGCCGATGGCGCCCGCGAGAAGCTGATGCTGGAGTCCCGCGAGCCACTGATGTCGCCGAGCTGGTCCCCGGATGGCAAGGAGCTGGCCTATGTGTCCTTTGAAACCGGTCGCCCTGCCATATTCAGTCAGAAGCTGGGGGATGCGAGCCGCCAGCAGCTGACCAATTTTCGTGGCCTCAATGGTGCGCCTTCATGGTCCCCGGATGGTCGCAAGCTCGCCCTGGTGCTGTCCAAGGATGGCAACCCGGAGATTTACACCATGGACCTGGCCAGCCGCCAGTTCACCCGGGTGACCAACCATTTCTCAATCGACACTGAGCCCAACTGGACGCCGGACGGCAAAGCCCTGGTATTTACCTCTGACAGGGGCGGATCGCCGCAAATTTACAAGTTGACGCTTGCGTCTGGAGCACTGGAACGATTAACATTCCGCGGCTCTTACAACGCCAGGCCACGACTCGCTCCCGACGGTCGTACCTTGGTGCTTGTTCACCGCGATGGCGGTGCGTTTCATATAGCTTCCCAAGACCTGATTTCCGGAGATTTTCGCATACTTACCAGTACCTATCTGGATGAGTCGCCGACGGTGGCTCCCAATGGGGCTATGCTGTTGTATGCCACCAAGCGGGGTAGTAAAAACCTGCTCGCTGCCGTTTCCATCGATGCTGGTGTAAAATTTCTGTTACCAGCGCGGGAGGGTGACGTACGCGAGCCTGCCTGGTCGCCATTTTTGTAACGCTTTCATCGAACACCTTTTGTAGAAGTTATTTTTATCGGACAAGGAGTCGCAAGACTCATATTTCATACTTAGGAGAACAGCAATGACCTTTCAAACCCTGAAAACCGGCTTCCTGGTAGCTGTACTGTCTACCCTGCTTGCCGCCTGTTCCAGCACTGGCACTGAAGATGGCACTGGCGAAGGCCTGTCCGGCAGCGATGTTGGCACTGGCACAGCCGGTTCCGGCTCTGCCTATGGTGACGATCTTGGCGCCGGTGGTGTAGCCACTGTCTTTTACTTCGAGTTTGACAAGGCCGTGCTGACATCTGAAGCCCGCGCCGCACTTGACACCCATGCCCAGCGTCTGCGTGGCAGCAATCGTCAGATTCGCCTGGAAGGTCATGGTGATGAGCGCGGTACCCGTGAGTACAACATGGCGCTGGGTGAGCGTCGTGCCAACGCTGTGCGTGAATACCTGATCATGCAGGGCATGAACGGCAGCAACCTTGAGGCGATCAGCTACGGCGAAGAGCGCCCAGCCCAACTGGGCAGCGATGAGCAATCCTGGTCTCTCAACCGTCGCGTTGAAATGAAGTAAGCCACGGGCGTTTGATCGCGAAAGCCAGCCGCAGTATTCTGCGTCTGGCTTTTTTGTTTTGAAAGGGGGTGTTTTGATGGGCAAAGTAGCAGGTTTATTGTTGGCAATTGCGCTGTGTCAGGTCCAGCTGGCTGCGGCCCAGTCAAACAATTCAGCGGGGTCCGACATGTTTAACCGGATCCAGTTGATGCAGGAAGAGATCAGAGACCTGCGGGGTGCGGTTGAAGAACTGACTCACGAGCTTCAACAACTCAAAAAACGCCAGATGGACGATTATCAGGATCTGGACAGCCGCCTGAGTGCTGGCCCCGGGCCTGCCCCTGCCACCAATCCAGCGCCCGCCGTTCAGGAAGAGGCTGAACTGGACCCGATACTTGCCGCAGCCCAGAGTGGTGGCGGTGGTCAAACACAATCCACGCCCGCTCCTGGCTCCTCTGCCGATGAGTTACAAAGTTATACGGCAGCCTATGACCTGCTCAAGAATCGCAAGATTGATGCAGCGGTAGAGGCCTTCAACGCCCACCTGAAGCTTTATCCCGATGGCAAGTACGCGGCCAATGCCCACTACTGGCTGGGGGAAATTTACCTGTTGCAGAATAACCTCGGCGCTGCCGAAACATCGTTTGCCACAGTGGTTAACAATTTCACCACGGATCGCAAGTCTCCCGACGCCATGTTTAAACTGGGCAGGGTTTACCACTTGCAGGGGCAGACAGCCAAGGCAAAAGCCATGCTTGAGCGGGCGGTGAATACCAACAGCAGTGCCGCTGCGCTGGCACAAGCCTACCTGCAAGAAAATTTCTGAGCCATGCAGTTGCCCCGTTGTTGCTGCCTCAACGGCAGCAGAAGCGGGGCAACCTGATCTCATTCCGCTCCTCCGATTGTGTTCGCCCGTGCCGAACAGTGATAATTGCCCCCCATGAAAGATTCCCTTCGCATTACTGAAATTTTTTACTCCCTGCAGGGTGAAACCAGCACCGTCGGCTTGCCCACTGTCTTTGTCCGCCTCACCGGTTGCCCTTTGCGCTGTGGCTATTGCGATACCGAGTACGCTTTTTACGGCGGCGAACGCAAATCCCTCGACGAGGTGGTGGCACAGGTCAAGGCTCTCAATGCGCCCTGGGTCACTGTTACCGGCGGTGAACCCCTTGCTCAGCGTGAATGCTGGCCTTTGTTGTCACGGCTGTGTGACGAAGGCTACAGGGTGTCCCTGGAAACCAGCGGCGCGATCTCCATCGAAGATGTCGATCCCCGGGTTGTGGTGATCATGGATCTGAAAACTCCTGGTTCGGGTGAAGTTGGCCGCAATCTCTATGACAATATTCACCGTCTGAAAAGGGGCGATGAACTCAAATTCGTCATCTGTGATCGCCGCGATTACGACTGGGCACAAATGCGTATCGATGAATACGCCCTGCTCGACAGGGTAGACAATCTGTTGTTCTCCCCCAGTTACGGTACTTTGTCCGCCACTGATCTTGCCAACTGGATCATTGAGGACCGATTGCCGGTACGCCTGCAACTCCAGCTGCACAAGCTGCTGTGGAATGATGAACCCGGCCACTGAGGTAGCTATGCCCCCCGTTGAATCTGAAGTGTTGCCTGGTGGCAAAAAAGCCGTTGTTTTACTCTCCGGAGGTCTGGATTCTGCCACGGTGCTTGCCATTGCCCGCAGCCAGGGGCGCGATTGCTACACCCTGAGCTTTGATTACGGTCAGCGCCACCGCGCCGAGCTGGCAGCATCTGACCGGGTCAGCGCTGCCCTGGGCGCGGTTGAGCACAAAACCGTGGTGATTGACCTCGGCAGCATTGGCGGCTCGGCGCTAACCGACCGTGCCATCGCCGTACCTGAACAGGAAACAGCAGGTATTCCGGTGACCTATGTGCCGGCGAGAAATACCGTGTTCCTCTCCATCGCCCTCGGCTGGGCAGAAGTGCTCAATGCCACGGATATCTATATCGGCGTCAATGCGGTCGACTACTCCGGTTACCCCGATTGTCGTCCTCAATTTATCCAGGCGTTTGAAACCATGGCCAACCTGGCCACCAAGGCCGGTGTGGAAGGGCAGGGTTTAAAGGTTCACGCGCCACTGATGGCTATGAGCAAAGCCGAGATTGTGCGTACAGGCATCGAACTTGGTGTGGATTACGGCTTGACAGTTTCCTGCTACCAGGCCACGGATGAGGGCTTTGCCTGTGGTCGATGCGACAGTTGCCGCCTGCGCAGCCAGGGATTTACCGAAGCCGGCGTTGCAGACCCGACAAAATACGCAAAATAGCGCTATTTCGGCTTGACGTATTTTTCTTGGACAGTATCATATGCGCCTCTTCCGGGTCGTTAGCTCAGTTGGTAGAGCAGTTGGCTTTTAACCAATTGGTCGATGGTTCGAATCCATCACGACCCACCATTTAAATCTGTTAAATCAGCAACCAAGAAAGCTGCAGCGATGCGGCTTTTTTGTTTTTACCCCATTGATCGGGGTTTACCCCATTCCCGCGCTTACTCCCTCTTCTTTTTGCCGATAGTGTGCGGCATGACCTGCTATGACATAGCGTTCCACAGATGGTTGGCCCTCTTGCTGGAGCGGAAAAAATAGTCATTACTACCCGGCGCAGGCATGCGCAAGTCTGTGGATACAAAAAGGGGCCATCGGTCCGCAGCTTTACGGGGGCAGGCATCGGGTTCAGGTGTGACCGCGCTTTTCGGTTAGCCGTTGCTTGGCTGTCAGGCTTGGTGGTATGCACAGCACACCCAATGCCCGGATGGGAATGGCGTCCCCGGCAGGATTCGAACCTGCGACCTGCCCCTTAGGAGGGGGCCGCGCTATCCAGCTGCGCCACGGAGACAAGGGGCGGGATTTTAAACCAGCTGCCTATACAGTGCAAAGGCAGCTGGTTGTTTATCATGGTTTGTTGGCTCGCCATTCGACATCGACGCCAATGTATTTGTCCATCTCGCCTTATCTCGCATTCTATAGAGTCTGATGTTGACTGTATCAGGGGAAAACGCCTTATCGTCGTTTATCCATCCGAGCAGGGTTGACCTGGCAAGGAGAGTTTTGGCCTATATGGGGTCCTTTAAAAGCCGGGTTTTATATATTCAATTTATTGATTGTGTTGGGTTTGCTTTTCGGTAGAATCATGGAGACAGTAATATTTACGATTGTGTAAATATAATCCGTTCCGGTTCGACAGTGTCTCGCGCAGTGTGGACCTGTCAATGACTTGATAAAACCCAGAGGAATCCATGCCAACGTTTTTTGACGCCGATGCCATTGTGGCCGCTATGCCGTCCCCTCCTGGAGTAGAGAAGGCTGCAATGGCTGATATGGGGCGCCGCTTCAAGCGTTTTGTTGAGTACTTCAACAATCACGGCGCTATCTCTGACGCTGATTTTCCTGCCGCCCTGGCCCAGATGTCCGGGTTGTTGCGCAAACGCGTGCAACTGGAAAAGGACTGGATCGACAGCCCGGAAATTCTCGAGCAGGAAATTCGCCAGCCCTTTTTTGTTGTGGGACATGCGCGCTCGGGGACGACCATTTTGCAGTGCCTGCTGGGGCTCAACCAGGGCCACCGCATGCCGCGCTACTGGGAGGTGCGCCATCCGTCGCCGGCTCCGGGCCTTGATCCGGCACAGGATGCCCTGTCAGTGGCTGACGAGGATCGCCATGTGGCGGATCTGCTGCAGATCGCCCCCACCCTGCTGGCTGCTCACCCTTACCTGGAGCAGGGCGGACTGTCGGAAGCCGAGTGTGAGGACCTGATGACGCTCGATTTTCATATGCTCCATGTCCTGCCGCTTACCCGGGTGCCGTCGCTGCCCTATCCCATTGTGCCCGAAGACAGTGTTGCGGCCCTGCGATTCCACCGGAAGCTGTTGCAGCAGTTCCAGTGGCAAACCCCGACTGGGCGCTGGGTGTGCAAAGGCACAACTCACCAGTACAACCTGCCCGCGCTGTGGGAGGTATACCCGGATGCCATCTGCTTCTGGGCGCATCGCGCGCCGGAGGATTACATGGCTTCGTTTTTCGAAATGATCGATATTCTCTACCGGCCCATCAATGGCGCGCTGTTCAGGGAAACGGATGTGCGGGCCGTGGTTGAGCAGCTGAAACTCGCTACTGATCATGTGCTGGCCAGTGACTGGATCGATGATCCCCGCGTTTGCCACATCCGTTTCAGGGATCTGGTGGACAATCCCGTGGCAACCATCAAAGGTAGTTACGAGCGCTGTAGCATTGACTTTACGCCGGAGTATGA
The DNA here is from genome assembly GCA_000961645.1 of Gammaproteobacteria bacterium BRH_c0. Taxonomy (GTDB): domain Bacteria; phylum Pseudomonadota; class Gammaproteobacteria; order Pseudomonadales; family Porticoccaceae; genus NAT127. Next base: position 52,278 of record LADM01000041.1, read on the forward strand.
AGCGAGCATTCGCGCTTTTTTTTCGGATCCCGCGCGGCGTTCCGACCGCCATGGCAAGTTCCATTATTCTCTGCAAAAGTTCGGCTTGCTGCCGGAGGAAATCCGCAATCTGTTCAAGGATTACTGTGACAGATTCGAGTTGTAGAGCGCGGCGGGATGAACAACCCCTGGATTCGGGTCGCTGTCAGGTGGCGCCGCCAATAGTCGTGCCCAGTGAGAGTGAATGCTTGACGTCTTCAACAGGGATAGATGTTCGAGCTCACTATGGGGCAATCAGCAAACCCGCGAGATATTCCCGGCTGGCGGGGGAAAAGGCCAGCTTGATGCGCTTGTCGCGATCAATCATCACCACCACCGTTTTTCCTGTCACTGCCAATTGGCCCTCTTGCCAGGCTTCCTGGTAAAACACCACCGAGGTATTGCCGATACTGTGCAGCCCGGTGCGGATCTCCACTTCAATACCTGGCCACAACTCGCGCAGATAATCATAGCTGGCGCTGCGCACCAGACCGAATACTGCATTCGGGCCGGTGCGCTGCTCCACGGGTTGATAGGTGGCAATTCGGGCCTGCTCAAACCATTTGGGCGGCACTGTATTGACCACATGGCCGCTGCCAATCTCGCTGTCCTGGGGCATCAGTGTGTAATGCAGCATTGCGTATCCCGGCTTGTGCCCCTGATTCCCCAATCAATCCGCGGTGGTGCCGCCATCGGCGCAGAGAATTGCACCATGTACTGCCTTGGCGTCGTCGGAAGCAGCGTAGAGGAACAGGGAGGCGACATCTTCGGGTTCAGCCGCCGGGCGAATACCGCCATAGCGCATGAAGAGGTTGGGATCGATATTCTCGGGGAATGCCATACCGGTGCTCATGTTGGTGTTGCCCATGGTGCCGGGGGATACGGCATTGATGCGGATGGGGGCATTGATGTATTCCATGGCCATGGATTTGGTCATCATCACGATGGCGCCCTTGGTCATGCTGTAGGGCACGATATAGGCGCAGCCCTTGAGGGATGACTGTGACGTGCAGTTGACAATATTGCCGTGGCTTTCGAGCAGGTGCGGGATGGCCGCCTGGGACAGCCAGAAGGGCGCCGCCATATTGATGGCAATCAGTTTATTCCAGTCCTCGATACTGACCTCAGTGACATGGTGCATGCGCACGATGCCGGCAATATTGCACAGCACATTGAGCTTGCCAAAATGGCTGACGGCGTCGGCCACTGCCTGGTGACAGGCCTCACGGGTGCCGAGGTTGACGTTAAGGGCGAGTACCTTGGCGCCTGCTGCCTCGGCATCCTGGCGCGTTTTATCAAGTGCTGCCTGGTCCATGTCGATAATGCACAGTGATGCGCCCTCGCGGGCAAAACCCAGGGCTGCAGCCCGCGCCAGGCCATTACCTGCACCGGTTACCATCACCACTTTGTCGCTGAATCGTTGGGACATTACTTTCTCCTGTTTATTGTCATCAAGTTATTTGTCGAAAAGGTAAAAAAACAACCTTGTCGCAGCAGTAGTCGGGCGGGCAAGGGTAACGTATTTGTGCCTCAGGTGGCCACTGTGCGGGCGCCGTCGATCACCAGCTCGTGGCCGTTGATAAAGGGCGTCTCGTCAGACAGCAGGTACACGGCGGCGGCGCCGATCTCCTCCACGGTGCCGAGCCGACCGGCAAAGTTGAGGCTGATCAGATGTTCACGCAGGCCGGGATAGAGAGCGGTATAGCGATCATACATTGGCGTGTTGATGGAACCGGGCGAAATGGTGTTGCAACGAATTCCCTGGCGGCCAAAGTCGACTGCAATAGCCCGGGTCATACAGTTCAACCCGCTTTTTGACACCACATAGGGGAAATGCCGGGGCCGCACATGGGTGGCCTCGATGGTGGAAATATTGACGATCGAGCCGCCGCCCGCTTCGAGCATCAGCGGGATGGCCGCCTGGCTCCACAGAAAGGGCGCTTCCAGGTTGAGAGCCATGGTCTGGCGCCACAGTTCGCTGCTGGTTTCGAGAATATCTGCCTCATCCACCCGGCCTGCGTTGTTGACCAGGCCGGTGACCTTGCCGAAATACTGGCTGGCAAGCGCCAGTGCTTGCTCAGCGCTGCCGCTTTCAGTGATATCGGCAACCAGTGGGCAGGCGTTGATGGCGTTGGCTGCCTGTTCAACGGCGGGATTGATATCCACCATCAACACCTCAGCACCCTGGTGGCGACAGGCGGCGGCGATGCCAAGACCAATACCTTCTGCAGCACCGGTGACAATGATGACCTTGTGGGCAAGACGTGACATTCTGAATTCCTGAACGATTGCTGACCTGGTTATTGTGAGACGGACCCGCAATGCAGGGGCGGTCATTCTGGCACGGGGCAAGGGAGCTGTCGATCCTGGCGGGTGTGGCTGGCCAAGGCGGCAAGGCTTGCCCTGGTCAACGAGTTCAGATTGCCAAATGAGTTGCTTTCCCGGGCATAGAGGGTTAAATAGTGCTATGAGTTATTGAGTCCCGCGCGGGTCGTACAACACATAAGAAGCAACAAGGAAACCTTTATGAGCAGTCTCTGTATCAAGCGTCAACACACCATGGCTCCGGACAAACTCAAGTCCGAGGTGGAGGCCCTGGCGGACAAACTGGTGGATAAATTCGGTGGCAGTTATCAGTGGGAGGGTGACAAGATTCGCTACGCCTATAGTGGCGGCGTCAAGGCGTCGGTGGCCTGTACCCCCAAGGATGTCCAGGTGGATGTCGAACTGGGCATGATGATGTCGATGTTAAAAGGCAAGATTAAAAGCGAAGTAGAGGGCTATCTGGACAAGCACATTACCTGATTGAGTTGCCGATTTTCCCCGCCAGGTTAATCCTGCGGGGATTTGGGCGCTACCAGCCTGCCAAAGACAATCCCCACTTCAAACAGCAGCCACATGGGTATGGCGAGCAGGGACTGGGAGATAATATCCGGCGGGGTCAGCAACATCCCCACCACAAAACAGCCCACCACCACGTAGGGCCGCTTGTCGGCTAGCGAGGCGGGGCTGACAATACCCATCCAGCACAGGATCACCACCGCGATGGGGATTTCAAAGGCAACCCCAAAGGCGAAAAACAGCTTGAGCACAAAATCCAGGTAGCTGCTGATATCCGTCATGACCGTGACGTTTTCCGGCCCAACCGTGGTGAAAAACCCGAATATCAAGGGGAAGACCACAAAGTAGGCAAAGCTGATACCGAGGTAAAAGAGGAATACGCTGGAAATAAACAGCGGCAGTACAAAGCGTTTCTCACGACTGTAGAGGCCTGGCGCAATAAACCCCCACACCTGGAAAAGCACCACTGGCATGGCCAGCAGCAACGACACCATGAGGGTCAGCTTGAAGGGGGCGAAAAAGGGTGAGGCCACATCGGTGGCGATCATCGAGCTGTTCTCTGGCAGCAGCGCCTGGAGCGGCTCCGACACAAAAGAGTAAATATCATTGCTGAAGTAAAACAGGCAAACGAAGATGAACATCACCATCAGGACGATTTTCATCAGACGGTTGCGCAGTTCTATCAGGTGGGCGAAAAGGGGCTGTTCCTGGTCGCTGTTTTCTGCATCAGCCATTCTTGTTATCCGTTGTCGACGCTGAAGGAGTTGGCTGGTTCTCGCTGTCTGTGGGCTCGGTACTTGCTGACCCTTCATTTGCAGCTGGCGGCGCAGTATCGTTGTCAGTCGTCAGGCTGTTGCGGATATCCGCTTCCAGCTTGCGCTTGTGCTCTTCGATGGAGCGCAGCACTTCCTCGTTGTGCAGCTGGCGGCGCACTTCATCGAGCCCCAGTTCCTGGTCGATTTCCTTGTAGGCCCGGGCCAGACCGCGCTTGATGCGGCCCACCCACAGGCCAACGAAACGCAGGGTTTCTGGCAGGCGCTTGGGGCCGATCACCACCAGGGCGATCACTGCAATTAGGACAAGCTCGGTAAAACCGATATCAAACATACAGGCGTCTGCAGCTCAGTGAATGAGGGGATGCACAAGGAGAAAAACCAGCTTTTTTACTGTTTGCTGTGTTCTTTTTTCTCGGTGTTTTCAGCAGCAGAGGTGTCGGATTCCTCGGCGCTGATTTTTGAGGCCTGATTCTCTCCGTTTTTACTGTCCTTGTCCTCTTCCTCGGTCACCGCTTTCTTGAAGCTTTTGATGGCGCTGCCGAGATCACCACCCATGCCCTTGAGGCGTTTGGTGCCGAAAATCAATATCACGATGAGAAGAATGATCAATAGTTGCCACATGCTGATACCACCAATACCCATACCCTGTTCCTCTTATGATTGTGTGCGACCCGCCTTTTCGTCGAGTCCGGATGTGTTGAAGCGTCGTTCCAGTTCCTTCAGTACCGATGCGCTGTTTTCTCCCAGGTGGGAGAGCATCACCAGGCAGTGAAACCACAGGTCTGCGGTTTCGCTGACCAGCGCGCTGGTGTCGCCGTTGTCGGCGGCGTCGCGGGCGGCGAGGATGGTTTCAATCGCTTCTTCGCCCACTTTTTCGAGAATCTTGTTAAGCCCCTTGGCGTGCAGGCTGGCGACGTAGGAGCTGCCGGGGTCAGCACCCTTGCGGGATTCGAGAATATCCGTCAACGCCTTGAGGGTGTCGTTCATTTGTAAATGGTCTCCGGGTCCTTGAGGACCTCGTCTGTCACCTGCCACTGGCCGTCTTTGAGGGTGCGGAAAAAGCACGACTCCCTGCCAGTATGACAGGCGATGCCGCCCTGTTGGCGGATTTTCAGGAGAATCACGTCGCCATCGCAGTCGAGGCAAATATCCAGCACATCCTGGTGGTGACCTGATTCTTCGCCCTTGCGCCACAGTTTGCGCCGTGAGCGCGACCAGTACACCGCACGTTTGGTGCTGGCGGTGAGCGCCAGTGCTTCGCGGTCCATCCACGCCACCATCAGGATGCGGCCGGTGTTGGCATCCTGGGCAATGGCGGGGGCAAGCCCTGCTTCGTTCCAGGCAACCTGGCCAATGAAGTCGGTGGCAGTAAAGTCAGTGTCGATAAAATCGCTACTCATGGCTGCATTATGCCTGTTTCAACGGAGCAGCAATATTAAAGTTCCCGCCGCGAATAGCAACAGGCTGATGGTCGGCAGGTTGGCCACAGTGTCGCTCCACTGCGGAAAGGCCGACCCAGCGCCAATACCCATCAGCGCGCTGCCAAGCAATAACGGGCGCCGGCCTGTCGGTTTTGGCGGAGCTGACGGAATAGCTGGCGCGGGTTCGCGGTTGCGCTGCCTGCTGTGCTCAAGGGACTGGAAGATCAGCTGGGGGATTTCCGGGAACTGCTCCAGCCATTCCGGTCCGTGGCGCTTGAGGCGGGCGAGGAGGGCATCGGGTTTGAAACGCTGCTTCAGCCATTTTTCGAGAAAGGGATGGGCCGTGGACCACAGGTCCAGGTCCGGGTAAAGCTGGCGCCCGAGCCCTTCGATATTGAGCAGGGTCTTTTGCAGCAGCACCAGTGACGGTTGCACTTCCATATCAAAGCGCTGGGCGGTGCGGAACAGGCTCACCAGCAGGACACCAAAGGAAATTTCCCGCAGGGGCCGTTCAAAAATCGGTTCGCAAACGGTGCGGATCGCCGATTCAAAATCGTTGATGGAGGTTTTGGCGGGCACCCAGCCTGACAGCACATGGAGTTCGGCCACCTGGCGGTAATCGCGGCGGAAAATGGCCACCAGGTTGCGCGCCAGGTAGTAGCGATCCTCGTCGGTGAGGGAGCCGACAATGGCGCAATCCACCGCCAGATAGCGGGGCGCTTTGGGGTCCGAGGCATCGACAAAAATATTGCCCGGGTGCATGTCGGCATGGAAAAAATTGTGCTCGAAGACCTGGGTGAAAAAGATCTCCACGCCCCGTTCAGCCAGCACCTTGAAGTCAGTGTTGCGCTGCGTCAGGTAGGCGATATCGGTAACCGGCGCAGCGTAAATCCGCTCGCTGACCATGACTTTTTCATTGGTCAGGGGCCAGTACACATCCGGCACATAGAGCAGCGGCGAGTTGAGGAAATTGCGCCGCAGCAGTGAGGCGTTGGCGGCTTCCCGCTGCAGGTTGAGTTCGTCGAAAATGGTGTGCTTGTAGTCCTCGACAATCTCCACCGGGTGCAGTCTTACGCCGACGCTGGTGTTGTGTTCCACCCAGCGGGCCAGACTGAACAGCAGCTCGATATCCTGGGCAATAACCTGTTCGATATTGGGGCGGATGGCTTTCACCACCACTTCGCGACCATCCTTGAGTTGAGCACAGTGCACCTGGGCCACTGAGGCCGAGGCCAGCGGCTCCTGATCGAAGCTCAGGAAGAGGTCGTCCACCTTGCCCTTGAGGGCGGATTCGACGATGGCGACAAACTGCTCCGAGCTGAAGGGCGGCACTTTGTCCTGCAAACGATCCAGCTCGCGGCAGATATCGGCGGGAATCAGGTCGGGGCGGGTCGACAGGAGTTGGCCGAACTTGATAAAGATCGGGCCAAGGTCTTCCAGGGCCAGCCGCAGGCGCAGGCCGCGCGGGTCTTTTGGCTCAGGCAGCAGGGCGGTGAGGCGCGCCAGCAGACGTGCGGGCAATGGCGTGCGTTTGCCGCCCAAGCCATTGATGCCGTCGCGCAGGAACGAATCGAGACGGTAGCGCAGGGCCACCCGCGCTATGGTTATCAGTCGAGATATCCGGGCCATCAGGGCGTATCCCCTGCACGCTTGCGCAGCTTTCGTACGCGCGCAGCAATGCGGTCGGTATCGCGGGCCAGCTTGTCGACAGCCTTGGCCCAGGGTTCCATTTCTGCTCTGCCGATAACCAGTCTGGCCTCTTCACGCAGATATTCAGCGCCGCCGGAGAAGGCCCGCGCCCCGGCATCCTGGCGCCACTGATGGGTTGTACGCAGGGTTTTGGCAATCAGGTGAGCGGGAACATCTCCCAACAGCGCGGCCAGTGCAGCTTCCCAGTCAATATCGAGGTTGCCGAGTATGCGGCGCAAATCGCGCAGCAGATCCTGGCTGCCACTGACCTCCACCCCGGAGTCAACAAAGGTGACCATGTCGCCGCTGTCACTGGCGAGTTTTGCCAGGGAAAAGGCTGTGCCTTTGAGGGTGACGTCCGCACTGGTGAAGAGGGTCGACGACAGCATGATGTTGCCATCAGCGCTGAATTCGGCGCCCATTTGCAGGAGTGGGAAAGTGCAGTCCACTGCCAGGGTGCGACCGGCCAGTTGGCCCAGCGCCTGCAAACTGGCGGGATCGAATCCCAGAGCATGGTTGATCAGTTTTTCCAAACGGCCCAAAGCCAGAGCCTGCAATGGTCCGCTCAAGGTTTGATACCCTTGTGCAGCGCGACGATACCGCCAGTGAGGTTGTGATACTCGCAACGGGCAAAACCGGCAGCTTCCATCATGCCCTTCAGGGTTTCCTGGTCCGGGTGCATGCGGATCGACTCTGCCAGGTAGCGGTAACTGTCGGCGTCGTTGGCCACGGCCTTGCCCATCAGCGGCAGGATGCGGAAAGAATAGAAGTCGTAGACTTTTTCCAGCGCGGGCGAAACCGGCTTGGAAAACTCCAGCACCAGCAGGCGTCCACCGGGCTTGAGCACCCGCAGCATGGAGGCAATCGCCAGGCTCTTGTCGGTGACATTGCGCAGGCCAAAGGCAATGGTAATGCAGTCAAAGCTGTTGTCGGGGAAGGGCAGGTACTGGGCATCGGCCTGGGCGAACACGACGTTGCCGCTGGTGCCGCTGTCGAGCAGCTTGTCGCGGCCCACCCGCAGCATGGAATCGTTGATATCCGCCAGCACCACCAGACCTTCGAGGCCCACCAGGCGGGAAAATTTCGCAGTCAGATCGCCGGTGCCGCCAGCAATATCCAGCACCCGCTGACCGGCGCGGACACCGGACATTTCAATGGTGAAGTGTTTCCAGAGGCGATGGATGCCGCCGGACATCAGGTCGTTCATCATGTCGTAGCGACCCGCCACCGAGTGGAAAACCCGCGATACATGGCTGGCCTTATCGGCTATCGGCACTTTCTTGAAGCCGAAGTCGGTGTAGTTTTCTTCGCTCTTTTGCTCGCCCTTTTCTGCGCCCATAGCCCACCCCCGTAAAGAACCGGGATTGTACACTTGACGGCTGTTTCTGTCGTTATTGTGGAATGGGAGACGGGAGACAGAGCGCTCTTCCATCTCCCGTCTCTCGTTCAATCATCCCCCGCTTATTTCAACGCACAGTGATCAGTCGATGGCCGCAGAACAGTTGCCATCAATATAGCGCGCCCGCTTTTTCGGCTTGAGACGGGTCAGATCCACCATGATCAGGCCGTCCACACAATCGCCAAAGGCGGGGTCCACATTGAATCCGGCGAACTGCACGCCATCTTCCAGGCAAATATCCGGGTACTGTTTGTAGAGGGTGGGCACACTCAGATTCATATGGGACAGCATGTTCTTGAGCTGGGAGAACTCTTCCTGGTAGTCAGTGCCGGGGAAAATGCTGGCCAGCTCTTCCCTGCGGCGGGGCGAAATGGCGTAGGGCAGGGTGGCGCTGGCGATGGGCTCGCGGGCAGGAAAGTGAACGGAGTAAAAATACACCAGCATTTCCATGGCCTGTTTCGGATAGCTGTTGCTGATGGAGACCGGGCCAAACAGGTAGCGGTACTGGGGATTTTTGCGCAGGAAAGCGCCAATGCCAAACCATAGGTAGTCGAGGCTGCGTTTGCCCCAGTAGCGCGGCTGCACAAAGCTGCGACCCAGTTCCAGCCCCTGTTGCAGATAGGGCTGGATGGCGGGGTTGAAGGAGAACAGGGTGGCGGAGTAGAGCTGGCTGGCGCCCAGTTGTTCAGCACTGCGACTGGCGTCGCAAAAGCGGTAGGCGCCGGCGATTTCCAGGTCTTTATCATCCCACAGGATCAGGTGGAAATAGTGCTGGTCGTAGTGGTCGGTGTCGCGCCGCAGGCCAGTACCTTCACCCACTGCGCGGAAAGTCATTTCCCGCAGGCGACCAATCTCGCGCATGATGCAGGAGTCGGCCTGGCAGCGGTACAGGTAGATCTGCTTGCCGTCGGCGGTGTCTCCCAGCAATTCGCAGCGGCGCATTTCCTCGCGCAGCTGGACGCGGTTTTCGGGATGGGCGATGGCGGCCTCGGAGGCAAAAATACCGTCCTTGTCGTGGCCGATACGGTACACATGGCGGCGGAACAGCTGGGCCTTTTCCTTGATGGAGACGCCAACCCGCTGGTAATTGTCGAAGCTGACCGGCTGGCCGATACGGATATCGACACAATTTTTGGCCTGTTTAAACATTTCCCGCACCAGCCACAGGGTGGAAATGGGGCGGGCGAGAAACGACAGTGCATAGAAGAACCCCGAGTTGCGACCATCGACAAACACCGGCAGGATCGGGGCATTACAGGCTGCGGCGATGCGCAAAAACCCCGTTTGCCATTTTCCATCCCGTACACCCTTGGCGCCCAGGCGGGAGACTTCTCCGGCGGGAAAGATAATCAGCGCGCCCTCGTTTTTGAGGTGTTGCTGGATGGCCTCCAAATTGCGCCGCGGGGTGTTGCCACCCATGTTGTCTACCGGCAGCAGCAGGGGGTGCAGCGGCTCCACCGCAGCGAGAATATCGTTGGCCACCACCTTGACGTCGCGGCGCATTTCACGCGCCAGCTTGAGCAGCGCCAGTCCGTCGAGTGAGCCGATGGGGTGATTGGCGACAATCACCACCCGACCGCGGGCGGGAATGCGTTCCCGCTCGTTGTCGCGGGTGGCGTAGCTGAACTGGAAGTAATCGAGCACCTGCTCGACAAAATCAAATCCCCGAAGGTGGGGCCAAGTGGTGGCGAATTGCTGGAATTCCCGTTCGTGAAACAGCAGGCGCAGGATTTTGGTGAGAGGTTTGGCGAGCAATGGCCGCTTTTGGCAGAAATCCGGGTAGCGGTCCTGCAGAAAGGTCTCGATATTGAGCATGGGGTTCCTCCACAAGATGGGGGAACCCTAAGGGGGGAATTTGACAGTATTGTGACGGGACAGCGGGAGACGTCTGAATGGGAGATGGGAGACGGGGCTTTTCCATCTCCCGTCTCCCGTTAAAACATCTCCCCGACTATTTCAAATGCCCCAGGTGCTTCTGCACCTGTTGCAGGGTTGGCTTGAACAACTTGGGCGTGGCAGCCACCACATGGCCGCTTTCCATATAGTCGTTGCCGCCCTGGAAGTCGCTGATCATGCCGCCCGCTTCTTTCACCAGCAGCACGCCGGCGGCGATATCCCAGGGTTTGAGGTGCATTTCCCAGAAGGCGTCAAAGCGGCCCGCGGCCAGGTATGCCAGGTCCAGAGAGGCAACGCCGAGGCGACGAATGCCCGAGGACTGCTCGGCCAGGGCCTTGAAGCACTCCAGGTAGGGGTCCATATGGGCGCTGGACGGCAGGTTGAAGGGCACGCCGGTGGCGATCAGGGCGCCGTTGAAATTGGTGCGACTGGTAACCCTGATGCGGCGGCCATTGAGCTGTGCACCGCGACCGCGACTGGCGGTAAATTCTTCCTGTTTGACAGGGTCAAAGACAACCGCGTGCTCCGGTTTGCCTTTGTAAAAACAGCCGATGGAAACCGCAAAGTGGGGAATGCCGCGGATAAAGTTGGTGGTGCCGTCGAGGGGATCGATAATCCAGGTGTAGTCGCTGTTGGCGTTGCCGATATAGCCGGACTCTTCGCCGAGGATGCGATGATCCGGAAAGGCCTTGAGCAGCTGGCTGATAATTTCAGCCTCGGCAGCCTTGTCAACGTCGGTGACAAAGTCGTTGCGACCCTTCTCGTCGATCTGGACAAGGTCCATGCGCTCCGCAGAACGAACTATTTTGTCGCCAGCGCTGCGTGCGGCACGCAGGGCGATATTGAGCATTGGTTCCATAGGCTGAATTTAAAGAGCGAGTAAAAGGGCGCGCATTGTAGCAGACTCAATCTGAAGGTGTTTGAGAAAAGCGCCCGCCATGCTGGTAGAATGCCCGCCCCCGAAGATGTCCAAAACCCTGTAGATAGACGCCAATGAATAGCCAGTTGCTCGACAAGATCCGCATCGTGTTGGTGAACACCACCCATCCCGGCAATATCGGTGGAGCGGTGCGCGCCATGAAGAATATGGGGCTCAGTCAGCTTTATCTGGTGTCGCCCCTGAATTTTCCCGCCGACAAGGCGGTATGGCGCTCGGCGGGTGCCGCCGATCTGCTGGAAAAGGCCATTGTGGTGGACACGCTCGATGAGGCCCTGGCAGGTTGCGGGCTGGTGGTGGGCACCAGCGCCCGGGACCGGCGTATTCCCTGGCCCATGCTCAATCCCCGCGAGTGCGGCGAACGGGTGGTGCGCGAGGCGGCCACTCACCCGGTGGCGATTGTTTTCGGTCGAGAGGATCGCGGCCTGACCAACGATGAATTGCAAAAGTGCACCTATCACGTCCATATCCCCGCCAACCCGGAGTACAGCTCGCTGAATCTGGCGGCGGCGGTGCAGGTGCTCAGCTATGAAGTGCGTATGGCGTTCTTGACCGGATCGGATCTGCCCCTGGTGCAGGAGTGGGATCAGCCGCCCGCGCGGGCGGAGGATATCGAAATGTATTTTCAGCACCTGGAGCAGGCTCTGGTGGATATCGATTTTCACAACCGCGACAACCCGCGCCAGACCATGACCCGCCTGCGGCGCCTGTATGGTCGCATCCGTCTCGACGAGATGGAATTGAGTATCCTGCGCGGTGTCTTGACGGGCATCCAGAACGTCGCCCATCGCTTGCGGGTGGCCAAAGAGGGCGACAAAACCGACTGACAAAACCGACGGAAAGCCCCACTGAAAAGCTGGGGCTTATACTTGACTGAAAAAGTCGGATATTGAATAATTGCCGCCTACTAGTCACGCAGGGATCAGGGCCATGAGATTGACAACACGGGGTCGCTACGCGGTCACGGCGATGCTGGATCTTGCGCTCCACGGGCAGAAAAAGCCCATCAGTCTGGCTGATATTTCCCAGCGCCAGGAAATCTCTCTCTCGTACCTGGAACAACTCTTTGCCAAGCTGCGCCAGAACCAACTGGTGACCAGCGTGCGCGGTCCCGGCGGCGGGTACCGGCTCAACAGGCCGGGCAGCGAGATCAATGTCGCCGAGATCATTGACGCCGTCAATGAAAGCGTCGATGCCACCAACTGCTCGGGCAAGGGCAACTGCCAGGCGGGCGAAGTCTGCCTCACCCACCACCTGTGGGACCGCTTGAGCGAGAAAATCCACAACTTCCTCAGTGATATCACCCTCGACGAGTTGACCGAAACCCAGCATGTGCAGGCTATCTGCAAACGCCAGGATGCCAAGGTCGGCGATTCTCAAGGTGGCGAGTCCCTCATCAACCTGGCCTCCCTTGGTCTGGAGCGGCGCTGATTCGTGAAATTGCCCGTTTACCTTGATTACGCTGCCACTACTCCGGCGGATTACCGCGTTGCCGAAAAGATGCTGGGTTACCTGACCCTCGATGGGGTCTTTGGCAACCCGGCCTCTCGCTCCCATGCCTATGGCTGGCAAGCGGAGGCTGCCGTAGAGGAAGCGCGCAGCCAAGTCGCGGCCCTGATCAATGGCGATGCCCGTGAAATCGTCTGGACATCCGGCGCCACGGAATCCAATAACCTGGCGATCAAGGGCCGCGCCCATATCCATCGGGGCGCTGCCAATCAGGGAAAAGGCGGGCACATTGTGACTTCCGCTATCGAACACAAGGCGGTGCTCGACCCGTGCCAGCAGCTGGAGCTGCAAGGCTTTGCTGTAACCCGGCTGACGCCTGACAGCGAGGGCATTATCAGTGCCGAAGCGGTGGCAGGGGCTATCCGCGCCGACACGGTGCTGGTGTCGATCATGCACGTCAACAATGAGATAGGTACCATCAACGATGTAGCCGCTATCGGTCAGGTCTGCCGAGACAGGGGCGTGTGCTTTCATGTGGATGCAGCCCAGAGTGCTGGCAAGATTGCCATCGACCTGGCGACCATGAATGTCGACTTGATGTCGTTCAGTGCCCATAAAATCTATGGCCCCAAGGGCATTGGTGCCCTCTATGTGCGGCGCCGCCCGCGGACCAGGCTGGAAGCCCAGATGCATGGTGGTGGCCATGAACGCGGCATGCGTTCCGGTACGTTGGCGACACACCAGATCGTCGGTATGGGAGAAGCCTTCCGCATTGCGCGGGAGGAAATGGCTGCCGAGAGCCAGCGCATACTGGCCCTGCGCAATCGCCTCTGGGACGGTATCAGGAATCTGGACGGCATCAGCCTCAATGGCTCCCTGGAGCAGCGTGTCGCTGGCAACCTCAATGTCAGTTTTGCCGGGGTTGAAGGGGAGTCGCTGCTCACCGCACTCAAGGATCTGGCGGTATCGTCCGGTTCCGCCTGTACCTCTGCCAGCCTGGAGCCATCCCATGTGCTGCGTGCGCTGGGTATTGGTGATGAGCTGGCTCACAGCGCCATCCGCTTCAGTCTTGGGCGTTACACAACGGCGGAAGAGGTGGATTTTGCCATTGCCCAGATCAACCATGCGGTTACCCGTTTGCGGGAGCTTTGGTCCCGTATCTCCTGATTGCGTTATCATAGGCGGTCATCAGGCATAAAGTTGACTATTTTAGTAGGTTATTCGATAATGGCCCTGTCTCAGTCTTCGCGTCTTTGAGGGCTTTCGGCCTTTGCCAAACAGGCCTTTCAACAGTGATTTCCCAGGTTTAGCTTATGTCCCAAGAACACATCGCAGGGTTGATCAAGAAGGAGTATGCGGCCGGTTTTTATACCGATGTCGAGGCCAATACTCTGCCGCCAGGCCTCAACGAGGATGTGATTGCCTATATCTCGGGGCGCAAGAATGAGCCCGAGTGGCTGCTGGAGTGGCGCCTCAAGGCCTACCGTGCCTGGCTTGAAATGGTTGAGCCCGAGTGGGCCCATGTGCGCTACCCGAAAATCGACTACCAGGCGTTGTCGTACTTTTCTGCCCCCAAGAGCATGGAAGACCGCCCCAAAAGCCTCGACGAGGTTGATCCGGAACTGCTGCGCACCTACGAAAAGCTCGGCATCCCGCTTCACGAGCAGGCAGTGCTGGCGGGTGTTGCGGTCGACGTGGTGTTTGATTCCGTGTCACTGGGCACCACCTTCAGGGCCAAACTGATGGAGGCGGGAGTGATCTTCTGCTCCATCTCCGAGGCGGTGCACGACTACCCGGACCTGGTACGCAAGTACCTGGGCAGCGTAGTGCCCCAGCGCGACAACTACTTTGCCGCCCTCAACAGCGCGGTGTTCAGCGATGGTTCCTTTGTGTACATCCCCAAGGGGGTGCGCTGCCCCATGGAGCTGTCAACCTACTTCCGCATCAACGAATCCAATACCGGCCAGTTCGAGCGAACCCTGATCATTGCCGACGAGGGCAGCCACGTCAGCTATCTGGAGGGCTGCACTGCCCCCATGCGCGACGAGAACCAGTTGCACGCCGCCGTGGTGGAGCTGGTGGCCCTCGACAATGCCAAAATCAAATATTCCACGGTGCAGAACTGGTACCCCGGCGATGCCGAGGGCAAGGGCGGCATCTACAATTTTGTCACCAAGCGCGGTGTGGCCCACACCAACGCTCATATTTCCTGGACCCAAGTGGAAACCGGTTCAGCGGTGACCTGGAAATACCCCAGCTGTGTCCTAAAGGGTGACAACAGTGTTGGCGAGTTCTACTCGGTGGCCCTCACCAACAACCATCAGCAGGCCGACACCGGCACCAAGATGATCCATCTGGGCAAGAACACCCGCTCGACGATCATCTCCAAGGGTATTTCAGCGGGGCAGAGTTCCAACGCCTACCGCGGCAAGGTGCATATCGCCGCCAGCGCCGAAGGTGCGCGCAACTTTACCCAGTGCGACTCCCTGCTGATTGGGGCGCAGTGCGGCGCGCACACCTTTCCCTATATCGAGAGCAAGAACCCCTCGGCAGTGATCGAGCACGAGGCCTCCACCTCGAAGGTCAGCGACGACCAGCTCTACCTGTGTCGCCAGCGCGGTATCGATACCGAAAAAGCCGTGTCGATGATCGTCAACGGTTTTTGCAAGGAGGTGTTCCGCGAGTTGCCCATGGAGTTTGCCGTCGAAGCGGGCAAGCTGCTGGAAGTCAGTCTTGAAGGAGCGGTGGGCTGATCCGGCCCTGAGTTCAGTGAATTTCGCGGGTGGCAGCGCTGCCCGCTAACCCAGTTGATGGAACGTTGATAGAGAGTTTTTGCATGTTGTCGATCAAGAATCTGCAAGCCCGTATTGAAGAAGATGACAAGGCCATCCTGAAGGGCCTTGATCTCGAGGTCCGCCCCGGTGAAGTGCACGCCATCATGGGTCCCAACGGTTCCGGTAAAAGCACTCTCGGCCACGTGCTGGCCGGGCGCCCCGGTTATGAGGTGACGGGAGGCAGTATCAGCTTTATGGACCGCGACCTGCTGGAGATGGAAACCGAAGAGCGCGCCCGCGAGGGTTTGTTCCTGGCGTTCCAGTACCCGGTGGAAATTCCCGGCGTTAGCAATATGGAGTTTCTCAAGGCCGGTGTCGATGCCGTGCGCGAACACCGCGGCCTGCCCGCCCTCGATTCCGTTAGCTTCCTCAAGAAGGCCCGCGAGGTGTGCAAGGCGGTGGAATTGGACCAGGGGTTCCTCAAGCGCGGGGTTAACGAAGGTTTCTCAGGCGGCGAGAAAAAGCGCAATGAAATCATGCAGATGATGCTGTTGGAGCCGCGCCTGGCGATCCTCGATGAGACCGATTCCGGTCTCGATATCGACGCTCTGCAGCTGGTGGCCCGCGGTGTCAATGCCCTGCGCGGTGCCGATCGCTCCATCATCATGATTACCCACTACCAGCGCCTGCTGACCTACATCGAGCCGGATTTTGTCCATGTCCTGGCAGGCGGACGCATCGTCAAGTCCGGCGACAAGTCTCTGGCCCTGGAGCTGGAAGAAAAAGGCTACGGCTGGCTGGAAAACGAGGTCGCCTGATGACGGATTTCGTGGAAAAGGCTCTCTCCCGTGAAGCGGGTTCTGTCCCCGGCTGGCTGGCGGCATTCAATACCCTGGGCCGCCACTCTGGCGAGGGCCGGGTGCTGCCCGATTTAAAGGTGGAGGAGTGGAAGTACACCAGCCTGCGTCCGCTGCGGGAAGGTCAGTACCAGGCTGCGCCGCAAGCGGCGCCTGCTGACGCCGATCTGGTCGGCCATTTTGCCATTGCAGACCTGGGTGCCCATGTGCTGGCTTTCGTCAACGGCCAGTACAGTGAGTCCCTGTCGTCCCCCGGGCCGCTGCCCGAGGGTTTGTCCCTGGTGCCGTTTTCCCGCGCCAGTGATGACAGTGACATTTCACTGATCTCGGCGCATCTCGGCAGCCTTGCCAATGGTCAGGCAAGACTGTTTACGGCCCTCAACGACAGCTGGCTGGCAGATGGCGTTTATCTGCGGGTAGCGCGCAACAGCCATATTAAGCAGCCGATCCAGCTGGTGTGGCTGACAACAGCCCAGCCCGCTGAGTTTGGTATTGCCCAGCGCCTGCTGGTGGTGCTGGAGGAGGGCAGTGAAGCGACTGTGCTGGAGCATTTTGCCAGCAGCGCCGAGGGCCAGAATGTCTTTACCAATGGTGTCACCGAGCTGGTGGTGGGAGATAATGCCCGCTTGCATCACTACCGCCTGCACCTGGAGGAGCCCGGTGTCCTCCATGTTGGCGCCATACATGCCAGCCTGGGGCGCAGCGCTACGCTCAACGGTTTCCATGTGGCGCTGGGTAGCCGTCTCAAGCGCATTGATCTGGTGGTGCGCCATCGGGGTGAGGGCGCCCACTGTGAGCTCAACGGTGTCTACCTGCCGCGTCTGCGCCAGCATGTGGATTACCATGTCACCATGGATCACGAGGTTCCCCACTGTACCAGCGAGCAAACCTTTCGCGGCATTGTGGCGGATCACGGTCAGGCCGTTTTCAATGGCCGCATCCATATTCACCGCGATGCCCAGAAAACCAGCGCCCATCTCAGCAATCGCAACCTGCTCACCAGCAATACCGCCGAGGTGGATACCAAGCCGGAGCTGGAAATCTACGCCGACGACGTGCAGTGCTCCCACGGTGCCACCGTGGCCCAGCTGGACAGCGAGCAACTGCATTACCTGCGCACCCGCGGTATTTCCGAGCAGGAAGCCAGAGTGCTCCTTAGCTTCGGTTTTATCAACGAACTGCTCAACCGCATGGATCGCGAGCCGCTTCAGCGCTACCTGCGGCCCCGACTGGCGCAGCTGTTCGCCCAGGACCCTGACTTGATGAGGCACCTGCTGTGAATGCGCTGTCGAATACAGGCAATGTACAACCCGGTGTTTTTGACGCCGAAACGGCGCGCCGCGACTTTCCCATTCTCGCCCGCCAGGTGAATGGCCATCCGCTGGTGTACCTCGACAATGCCGCCACGACACAAAAGCCGCTGGTGATGATCGATGCCATCAGCGACTACTACCTGCACCACAATGCCAATGTCCACCGCGGCGCCCATTTGCTCAGCGATGAGGCCACCCAGGCCTTTGAGGACGCGCGTGCGACAGTGGCCGGATTTATCAACAGCCCGTCAGCGAGCCAAGTGGTCTGGACCCGCGGCACCACTGAGTCCATCAATCTGGTGGCTGCTACCTGGGGTCGAGCCAATCTGGGCCCCGGTGATCGGGTGCTGATGCCGGCGCTGGAGCACCACTCGAATATCGTGCCGTGGCAGATGGTCGCCGCCGAGACAGGCGCCGAAGTGGTGCCGGTGGCTGTCAACGACAGCGGCGAAGTGGATCTTGAAGCGCTCAAGGGTTTGCTGGATGAGCGCGTCAAGCTGGTATCCATCAACCATATTTCCAATGCTTTGGGTACAGTGAATCCCGTGGCGGAAGTGATTGCCCTGGCCCATTGCGTCGGTGCCAAAGTGCTGATCGACGGCGCCCAGGGAGTCGCTCACTACCCGGTGGATGTGCAGGCGCTGGATTGCGATTTTTACGCGTTCTCAGGCCACAAGGTCTACGGCCCTACCGGCATTGGCGTGCTGTGGGGAAGGGAAGAACTGCTCGATGCCATGCCCCCCTACCAGGGTGGCGGTGAAATGATCGAGACCGTGAGTTTTACGGGTAGCACCTGGAACATACTGCCCTACAAATTTGAGGCGGGCACCCCGGATATCGCCGGTGCTGTCGGCCTTGCCGCAGCGCTGCGCTATTTGATGGGGCTTGATCGCCACGCCATAGCCGCCCACGAAGCGGCGCTGCTGGCCTATTGCTGGCAACTGGCGGCGGATTTTCCCGGCTTGCGCCGGGTGGGTCAGGCCAGCCAGATTGCCGGGGTATTCAGCTTTCTGCTGGAGGGTACTCACCCATCCGATGTGGGCATGTTGCTCGACAAGCAGGGAGTGGCGGTGCGCACCGGCCACCATTGCGCCCAGCCCCTGATGGCGCGCTATGGTATCCCCGGCACGGTGCGGGCATCCTTTGCCCTGTACAATACAATGGATGATGTGGACCGCCTGTTTGCCGGTCTGGAAAAAGCCCGGCACTTTTTGCTGTAACTGTTTTTTCGCAACGGAGTAGTCTATGAGCGTTGAAACCTACGAAGTCGGTACTGCTGGTAAAGTGGCTCCCTCCGTGACTGTCACCGAGGCGGCAGCGCAACACCTGCGCCAGCAGCTGGCCCCCAAGGGGCTGACCGGCGTGCGCATTCATCTCGAAAAGAGTGGCTGCACCGGCTACAAGTACGTGATCGATGAAGTGGCAGGGCCGGAAGCTGACGATCTGGTGGTGGCCCTCGACAACGGCCTGACCCTGTGTCTGCCGCCCAAGGACCTGCCTTCCCTCAACGGCATGCAGCTTGACTATGTGCAGGAGGGCGTCAACCGCCGTCTGGTGATCAACAATCCCAATGCCAAGGATGCCTGCGGCTGCGGCGAAAGCTTCAGTTTCTAGGCGGCTTTCTCTCCGCGCGCAGCTTTGCAGTAGTGGTTCCAAGGGCCAGTATTTTAGGGGTAGAAAAGGGCATGGTTGAACAGACAATGGTGGTGACGAGGCGGGAATGTCCCGCCCGGCGTGTACCCACGGGCGATCCGGTCACCATCCCGGTGGATACCTTTATTACCATCACCCAGTCACTGGGCGGCAACTATACGGTGGTGTACAAGGGCAATATGCTGCGGGTGGACGGCACCGATGCCGATGCCCTCGGCCTTGAAAAGCAGGAGCTGCACTTCGAGGATCGCGGCGATGGCCTGATCTGCGAGGACCATGTCTGGCAGGCGCTGGAAACCATCTACGACCCGGAAATCCCCGTCAACCTGCGCAGCCTCGGCCTGATTTACGGCCTCTCCATCGACCAGGATAGCAAGACTGTCGCCATCGACATGACCCTGACAGCTCCCAGCTGTGGCATGGGGCCGGTGTTGATGGGGGATGTCAAATACCGGGTGGCACAGGTGCCCAATGTGGCCAAAGTGGATGTGCGCCTGGTGTTTGATCCACCCTGGAGCCGCGACATGATGTCGGAGGAAGCGCAGCTGGAGACTGGGCTGTTCTACTGAGCGGGAGCTGCTGTTACCCTGCCCGCCGCGCAAATACCTGCGCACTCTAATCCGCAATGACTGCCGAGCCTGTTATGACCAGCAACCCTTTTGGCCGCGATATCACCGCTGATGACATTATCGATACCCTCAGCTTTTTTGATGGCTGGGAGGAGCGCTACAAGTACATCATCGATCTGGGCAAGGAGCTGCCACCCATGGATGAGGGCAAGAAGGACGACGCCCACCTGGTGCGCGGTTGCCAGAGCCAGGTGTGGATCGACACCCGCCTTGACGCTGGGCGGATGTGGTTCGAGACCGACAGCGACGCCTTTATCGTCAAGGGGCTGCTGGCAGTGGTGATGGCCGCCTACAACGGCAAGCCTCCGGTGGAATTGCTGGCTTTCGATATCGAGGATTATTTCAGGCGGCTCGACCTGCTCAGCCACCTGAGCCAGACCCGCGGCAACGGCCTGCGCGCCATGGTCAAGCGCATCCGCTCCCTGGCCGAGGAGGCCGCAGCGGGCGCTGCCTGAGCAATTGCACGCAATCACAATACTTCCTTGTAACCCCCTGTTTGCAGGGTTAAAATCCACAGCCATTTAAGCTGGCCAGGATCTCAGGCAGATCCTGGCTGCCAAGCCTGTTTTTTATCGGAGACATTACATGGCAATTGAAAGAACCCTGTCCATCATCAAGCCCGATGCCGTTGCCAAGAACGTCATCGGCGAAATTCTCAGCCGCTTCGAAAAAGCCGGTCTCAAGATTATTGCCGCCAAAATGCAGCAGCTGTCCCGCGAGCAGGCCGAGGGTTTTTACGCCGAGCACAAGGACCGTCCCTTCTTCAAGGATCTGGTGGGTTTCATGACTTCCGGCCCGGTGATGATCCAGGCCCTCGAAGGCGAAGGCGCCATTGCCAAGAACCGCGACCTGATGGGTGCCACCAACCCCCAGGACGCCGCCCCCGGTACCATTCGCGCCGATTTTGCCTCCACCATCGATGCCAATGCGGTGCATGGCTCCGACGCCCCCGCTGCGGCAGAGCGCGAAATTGCCTATTTCTTTAGCGACCGGGAAATCTGCTCCCGCTAGGAGACGGCTCAAGCCATGACGTCATCCACCGCACCGCTGACACCAACCACCGAGCCCCAGGCAGGTAAAACCAACCTGCTGGGGCTTTCGCCTGTCAAGCTGGAACAGTTTTTCGCCGATCTCGGTGAGAAGCGCTTCCGCGTCAAACAGGTGTTGCAATGGATTCACCAGCGCGGAGTTGCCGATTTCGCACAGATGACCGATCTGTCCAAGGGCCTGCGGGAAAAGCTCGAGCGGGTGGCGGAAATCCGCCCGCCGGAGATGGTCAGCCAGCACGAATCCAGCGACGGCACCCGCAAATGGCTGGTGCGGCTCGACGGTGGTGAAAGTGTTGAGATGGTGTTTATTCCGGAAAAGGATCGCGGCACCCTCTGTGTGTCCTCCCAGATTGGCTGTGCCCTGGACTGCAGTTTCTGCGCCACCGGCAAGCAAGGGTTTAACCGCAACCTGTCGGCAGCCGAGATCATCGGCCAGTTGTGGATAGCGGTGAAATCCTTTGGCGGGTTTGAGCCGGGTGTCGACCGCATCGTCAGCAACGTGGTGATGATGGGCATGGGCGAGCCGCTGATGAATTTCGACAACGTCATCGACGCCATGACCCTGATGATGGAAGACTGTGCCTACGGCCTGTCAAAACGGCGCGTGACTCTGAGCACCGCTGGCGTGGTCCCCGAGATCGACCGGCTGGCGGATTTTACCGATGTCTCTCTGGCCATTTCCCTGCACGCACCCAACAATGCGCTGCGCAACGAGCTGGTGCCCATCAATCGCAAGTATCCGGTCGAGACCCTGGTGGCCTCGGCCCGCAATTATCTGAGTCGTCTTCCCGATACCCACCGCAAGGTGACTGTGGAATACACCCTGATGGACCACATCAATGACCGTCCCGAGCACGCCCGCGAACTGGTCGAGTTGCTCAAGGATTTGCCCTGCAAGATCAACCTGATTCCCTTTAATCCTTTCCCCAACTCCGGCTACCAGCGGGTGTCCGGCAATGCCCTGCACCGCTTCCGCGATATTCTTCAGGGGGCGGGCTATACCGTCACCGTGCGCACCACCCGCGGCGACGATATTGCCGCTGCCTGTGGCCAGCTGGCGGGGGCTTTCAACGACAAAACCCGTCGCAAGGAGCGCTACGAGCAACGCTACCTGCAGCAGGCCGAGCAACCGGTGCGGATGATTGGAATGGTGGAGTAATGGCAGCTGACGGACTCAACAGGCGTCATCTGTGGTCGCGTGCAGCCGTTTGCCTGCTCGCCGCCTGCCTGCTTCTGACTGGCTGTATTACCGAGAGTAAAACTCCCCAACGCGCCAAGCCGATATCCATGGATCAGGCGCTTGATGATCATATCCAGTTGGGCCTCAGCTACATCGGCCAGGGCAACCGCAAGTCTGCCCGTCACCATATCAACAAGGCTTTGGAAATAGATCCGCGTTCGCCTGGTGCCCACAACGGTCTGGCGCTGCTGTACCAGCTGGAGCAGGAAACCAGCCTGGCGGAAAAACACTTCAAGCGTGCTATATCCCTCGACCGGGGCTTCTCCCGGGCCCGCAATAACTACGGGGTATTCCTGGTGCAGGAAAACCGCATGGAGGAGGCCCATGAGCAGTTTGTCCGGGTGGTGACAGATACCGATTATGGCCAGCGCTCGATGGCGTTTTTGAACCTCGGTATCACTGCCAGCGCACTGGGGCGGGATGAAGAGGCGGTCGAAGCCTGGTCGCGCGCCATTGCCCTCAATCCGCGTCTGGCCGCGCCCTACCTGGAGTTGGCGGATTATCATTTCAAGGCCGGGGATTACCCCCTTGCCCAGCGCATGCTGTCAGCCCACGACAGCCTGTCTCGCCCCAGCGCCCGCAGCCTGTGGCTGGGGCTGCGTATCGAGCACCAGTTTGGCAACAGGGATGCCGTAGCCAGCAAGGGCCTTGCCCTTGAAAAGCTGTATCCCTACTCCAGCGAAAACCTGGAGTACAAACAGTGGCAGGCGAATGGGCAAAAGCCATGACCAGCCATAGCAGCGATCAGCCCGTCAGTGCCGTCGACACCCCGCCCGGTGTGCTGTTAAGCCGGGCGCGGCTCAAGCGGGGTATATCCGAGCAACAGATCTGCCAGCAGCTGGGGTTCACGCCGAGGGTGTTGCAGGCGCTGGAAGCGGATGACTACGACCAGCTACCCCCCCCGGTGTTTATTCGCGGCTACCTGCGCAATTACTGCGATATCGTCAAATTGCGCTCCAGCCCGGTGCTCGCCAGCTTTGAAACCCATTACCGCCTTGCCTGGCTGGCACGCCATCCTGCGCCACCGCCGCCCCGGCGTTCCCCACTGGCTGTGGTCGGTTCTGCCTGCGCCTGTCTGCTGGCATCTACCCTGGTGTTCTGGACCCTCTACTCCGAGGGCAACGAATTCCCCTCTATTCGCACTGTGGTGGCCGATCACCTGCCCGGCGGCGCGGTAAAGGCGGCCCAAAATCGTCGCCAGACCGGCGCTGCCGCATCTGCAGGCAAAGGCCCTTTGCTGTTTGAATTTCACGCCGACAGTTGGGTCGAAGTGATTGATGACAATGACCACATCCTCGCAGTGGATCTGTATCGGGCGGGAACCCGTCTGCGACTCGACGGCAAGCCTCCCTTCAGGGTCACCCTCGGCCATGGTCCCGGTGTGAAAGTGACCTTTGAGGGCAAGTCGGTAACTTTCGATTCAGACCCGGAAACCCTTGCTGCAAACATGACCCTAGGCCGATGACTGCTTTTGAATCCCCGATAAAACGCCGCAAATCCCGCCAGATCATGGTGGGCAACGTGCCGGTGGGCGGTGATGCCCCCATCTCGGTGCAGAGCATGACCAATACCGAAACCACCGATGTGGCGGCCACCGTGGCCCAGATCAAGCGCATGGAGCTGGCCGGTGCCGATATCGTTCGCGTCTCGGTGCCGTCGATGGAGGCCGCCGAGGCCTTTGGCCAAATCCGCCGCCAGGTGACGGCGCCTTTAGTCGCGGATATCCACTTCGACCACAAGATCGCCCTGCGGGTGGCGGACCTGGGGGTGGATTGCCTGCGCATCAACCCCGGCAATATCGGCAAGGAGGATCGCATCCGCGCCGTGGTCAACAAGGCTGCCGATAAAGGCATCCCGATCCGTATCGGGGTCAATGCCGGTTCCCTCGAAAAGGACCTGCAGCGCAAGTACGGCGAACCCTGCGCCGAAGCGCTGGTGGAATCCGCCATGCGCCATATCGAGATTCTCGAGCGCCTCAATTTTCACAATTTCAAGCTCAGTCTCAAGGCCTCTGACGTGTTTATGGCGGTGGCTGCCTACCGTCTGATCGCCAGCCAGATCGATAACCCCCTGCACCTGGGAATTACCGAGGCCGGTGGCTTGCGCTCCGGTACCGTCAAATCCTCAGTGGGACTGGGGATGCTGCTGATGGACGGCATCGGCGACACCCTGCGCATCTCCCTCGCCGCCGATCCGGTGGAAGAGGTCAAGGTGGGCTGGGATATTCTCAAGAGCCTCAAGCTGCGCTCCAAGGGCATCAACCTGATCGCCTGCCCCAGTTGTTCGCGGCAGAATTTTGATGTGATTTCCACTGTCAACGAACTCGAGCAGCGGCTTGAGGATATTACCGTGGCGATGGATGTCTCCATTATCGGCTGTATCGTCAACGGCCCCGGCGAAGCGAAGGTCTCTGACTTGGGGCTTACCGGCGGAACACCCAATAACCTGCTCTATATCGACGGCAAGCCGAGCCAGAAACTCGATCAGACCAACCTGGTGGACAACCTCGAACGGCTGATTCGCGCCAAGGCCGCCAGCAAGGAGGCCGATGCGGCCCGCCTGATTGTCTCCTCCAGGGAAATGTCGGAAGAATCATGAAAAAAATCCAGTCGATTCGGGGTATGAATGACCTGCTCCCCGATCAGTCCCCTGTGTGGCAATACCTTGAAGACAAGGTGCGCAACCTGTTCGAGCGCTATGGCCTGGCGGAAATCCGCTTTCCCATCCTCGAATCCACCGATCTGTTCAAGCGCTCCATCGGTGAAGTGACCGATATTGTCGAAAAGGAAATGTATACCTTTCTCGATCGCAATGACGAGAGCGTCACCCTGCGCCCGGAAGGCACCGCCGGTTGCGTGCGCGCCTGTGAAGAGGCGGGCCTGTTCCGCCAGTCGCCGCGCCTGTGGTACAGGGGGCCGATGTTCCGCTACGAGCGCCCGCAAAAAGGTCGCCTGCGGCAGTTCCACCAGATTGGCGCCGAAGTGTTTGGCCTCGACGGCCCGGATATCGATGCCGAATTGCTGATTCTCACCGATCGCCTGTGGAAAGAGCTGGGCATTGCCGATCATGTGACCCTGGAAATTAACTCCCTAGGCACCTCCGCCGACCGCGCCCT
>LADM01000110.1 GCA_000961645.1 Gammaproteobacteria bacterium BRH_c0
GTGAAGGAGGCCCTGCGGCTGCAGCGATTGGGGTTTCTCAGCCCCCAGGTGTGCGCCTCAGGGCATATTGGTTTGACCCAGTGGATGGTGACGCGGGCGGTGGACGCGCTCAGTTTCGGCGACTTTATCTGCACCTTCTTTGCCGGTGCCGGGGAGCGTGAAGGGATAGCCAGGGCCAGGCTGTACCGTGAGTTGGGCGCCCTGGTCGGTCGTCTGCACCGCAGTGGGGTTATCCACGGCGATTTGCGGCCCAATAATGTTCTGCTGGGCGGGCGCGCTGGCGAGGCGCTTTTTTACCTGATCGACAACGAGCGCAACCGGCAATTCACCCAGCCACCGCGGCGTGGCGTCCATAAGAACCTGGTACAGATCCAGATGCTGTTTGAGCAGGATTTCAATACCGCAGAGCGCCAGCGGTTTATGACCGCTTACCGCCAGGCACGGGGGGTCGATGAGGCTGAATGCCAGGCGCTGGCAGAGGCCAGCCAGCGGCGCGTCAATGAGCGTCTGGCGGGCAAAAGCACACAGGATCTGATCCGCTCGATCCCTGAACCCGTCCAGACTGCTGCGCTTGTGCAGTCGTTAAAGGGCAACTGATTAATGGCATTTTTTTGCAGGCTGAGGAACAGGGGACTTTACGGTGAGTTGCGCGAGCATGACGCCTGCCAGTGGCTGCACGGGCAGCTGGCACAGTTGCCCGATATTGTCAGCGCTGGACAGGTGCTCAAGCGCGATCCGGCCCACAGTGTGCGGGTGATTGAGTCCTGTGAGGGCTCGGGGCCGGCGTTGCTGTGCAAGTTTTTCCCCACCCTGGGTGTGGGCGACCGGCTCCGGCAACGCCTTCGGCTTGACCGTCCGGCGCGCATCCATCGGCGCTTGAAAGCCCTGCCGGAGTCAGGCCTGCCCATTCCACCCTCACTCGGTCATATAACCTTCAGCGGATTCGGTTCAATCTGGCTGTGCCCGCTGGTGGCGGGTAAAAACCTGCTGTATTGGGCGGATGACGGTCTGCCGGGTACTGAACAGGAGCAGCTGCAACTGCTCAATCCGGTTGTTGATGCCATGCTGGATCTGCATCGGGCAGGCTTTGTGCACGGCGATTTTAAATGGGGCAATGTGCTGTACAGCCCGCAGAGCAGCACCTGCTGGCTGGTGGATGTGGACGGCGTGTGCGCAACAGGGGAGGGGTTTACTGCCGGCAAGTTGCGGGATCTGGCGCGGTTCCTGCTCGATT
The DNA here is from genome assembly GCA_000961645.1 of Gammaproteobacteria bacterium BRH_c0. Classification (GTDB taxonomy): domain Bacteria; phylum Pseudomonadota; class Gammaproteobacteria; order Pseudomonadales; family Porticoccaceae; genus NAT127. Next base: position 1,235 of record LADM01000110.1, read on the forward strand.
GCAGCGAGGCGGGGGTGGCGGAGCCCGCCATATCCAGGCTATTGAGTCGCTATGCCGAAGGGGCGGGGCAGGGCAGGGAAACCGTAGCCGGTCTGACAGCGCCGTTGATGGCTCGGCTCCGCCAGCGTCATATCCAGCGCTACGGGGAGGGCTACCGCCTTACGCGTGACAACCTTGATCTCTGAACCGGGCCATTGCCTGCAGTAAACCCTCAGCAGTAACGTTTTTTGCACACTAATGCCCGCAATTTGAGCATGGTGGGAATTGGCAGGCTCAGGGCGTTTTGGTAGTGCTTGCGGGATTGCTGTGTTTGCCCTGTTTGCTTCTCCAGTTTGGCCAGCCCCAGGTACTGGCGGTGCAGGTAAACAGCAAAATCCTGGCCCATCTCGGCGGTTAGGGCAGGGCTCTCCCGCTGCAGGTTCTCAAGCAGCTTGACCTTGTTTGTCCGGTTGCGCAGCGCGTTTTTGCTGGCACTGTCGGTTATGTCGCGGTAGCTGGTCAGCACCTGTGGCACATAGCACTGGGCGTAATCACCGAGAATTCTCAGCCACAGGTCAAAATCCTCGGCAGTGCTGTAGCGCGGGTCAAAAACGCCTACCTGGTTGAGGCACTCGCGGCGAATCATCACCGACGAGGTGATCATCGGATAGCGTTCGATAATGAACTGGCGGGCGCTGATCCGGCCGCTGGGAATGGTCTTGCCCCTGGACAGGTTGTCGTTGGTGACCTGTCCATTGGCATCAATGGCTCGGCTGGCAGTAAACACCAGGCCTGCAGACGGATTGGTTTTCAGCGCCGCGAGCTGATGCTCCAGCTTTTCCTCGTCCCACAGATCGTCGGCATCAAGGAACGCAATATAGTCGCCACGTGCTGCACCAATGGCGGTGTTGCGGGCGCTGGAGATACCCAGGTTCTGCTGGTGGCGCAGCAGCCTGATGCGTGAGTCCTGGCTGCTGAGTGACTCAATGATCTGTGCGGTGTTGTCGCTGGAGGCATCATCGACCACCAGTATCTCGTGGGATCGATAACTCTGGCGGCTGGCTGAAAGCAGTGCTTGCTCGATATAAAGGGAAGCGTTGTAAGCCGGAACAATAATGCTAACCAGCGCCATTGGACGCCTTTTTGTGCTGGCTCAGAATCAGGTCAAAAAGGCGCTCGTAATTGTCGACCATTTTTTCCTTCCGGAAGTCTGCCAGCACCCGTTCCTTGCCCTTCTGACCCATCCGGTTGAGCTGCTCCGACGGCAATTGTGACGCAGCGTGCAAGGCCTCTGCAATGGCATCGGTGCTGCAGGGATTTACCAGCCAGCCGCAGTCGATACCGGCCACTACTTCGCGTATGCCATTGATATCCGAGGTGACAACCGGCAGCGAGGAAGCCATGGCTTCGAGCAGTGCCAGCGGCAGACCTTCGCGCAACGAGGGCATCAGGAACACATCGCTGGCGCGCATGATGTCGTCGATATCTTTGCGAAAGCCCAGAAAGTGGATATGCGACGCCAGGCCCAGGGCGTTCACCTGGGCCTTCAATTCGTCCTCAAGGGGGCCAGTGCCAACAATAACCAGAGCGGAGTCGGGTGCCGTTTTCACCAGGCGCTGAAAGGCGTCGATGATGCGTTGATGGTTTTTCTTCACCGACAGTCGACTGACCACCAGGTACACGCGTTTGCCTGTGGCGTCAAAATCCAGGATCTGGTTGCGGGTCGTGGCAACGCGTGGTGCCAGGAAGCGGCTGTAATCCAGACCATTCTGTACATGGAATATTTTGTGGCGCGGGATGTTGATGTTGTGCTGGTAGATCTCCTCCATGCCGTCCCGTGAGACGCTGACCCAGCCTACCATCAACGGGGTGATTGCCGCGTTGAGGATTTTTTCGCTGAGACTGATGCCGCCCCCCACAATGCCATGGAGAATACCCAGCACTGCAGGTTTGGCGCTGGACATATGGGCAGCAATGGCACCGATGGCGATGGCCCCCCGGAACTGGCAGGCCAGCAGGTCGCACTGCTCGCGGTCGATGATATCGCGCAGTGCCCTGAGGGTATTAAGGCTGCGCCAGTTGAGGGCCTGCTTGTCGAGGTTGAGATAGATGGTTTTGACGCCGAGAGCTTCGACACCATTGTTGTTGTCATCGCTACCGCTCAGATAACAGACCAAAGTCCGGTACTTGCCCGGTGTGGTGGACACCATGGCGTTGAGCAGGGGGTAATTGCCGTTATAGCGCTTGAATACGTGAATAACAGTGGGGACTGCCGATGTTACCAGCACAGGGTGAGCGCTGTGCGAAAGCGGCTGTGGAGTGTTCCTTGTCGCGGTTTGAATATCCATTTCGGTCAATATCTCTTCAACGGTGTTGGCCTTCAGATTTTTCATGCATTGGTAGTCAGCATCGCAGGACCCTCTCGAGCAATTGCTCAGGCAGGGTGTTTGATTGCGCACAATTCTGACATTTTCGCCCAGCGGACCCCAGCGCAGTTCATTAGTAGGGCCAAAAATGGCTGCTACGGGGGTTTTTGTGGCCGCCGCCAAATGGGTTGGTCCGGTGTCATTGCCGATAAAAACACTGGCTCTGTGGAACAGGGCGACCAGCTCGGCAATGCTCAGGCTGTCATGCAAAGAGACAACGTTTTTGTCAGCAAGTTTCTTAAACTGCTCGACAATCTCCCCGTCGGCAACCCCTGCGCCGGTGACCAGTGTCTGAAACCCGCGGCTCTCAAGCCAGCCAGCAAGCTCTGCAAAGTAGCTCACGGGCCACTGCTTGTAAACCTTGGTGGCGCCGGGGTGAATAACGGCCAGAGGTTGCATGGGGTTGACGTCAAGCTGACTTAACTTCAACTCAAGCGAGGCTATTGCAACAGGTGAAGGGCGGAGCTGAGGATAGCCCCTGTCCGGTTCACGGCCCGTGATGGCTTTGGCAATGTCAGCATAAATGAAAAAGCGGTGGGCACGAAGCGCTGAATGGGGCGGTTTGCCGGACGCGGTCCGGTCAGGGGCGAGGCTGCTTTTGGCATGGCACAGAGGTAAAAGTTTCTGGGAAATGGTGTCGGCTTCCAAAGCGATGGCAATATCTGCCCGGACGGCACGTACCTGGCGGCAAAATGAAATCAGCTGGCGGAAGGACCACAGTTGGCGAAAGGAAATGGCGCCATGGGGAAAATAAATCACTTTAGCGGTAATGCCGGCAGCATCGATAATTTCCCGATAGGCACTGCTGATCACCAGGGTGGTTTTGTCCTCGCCGTAGTGCTCGATAAGGGATGAGATGGCCCGCAGGGATACCAGCAAATTGCCCATGTGTTTACTGGGCATCCAGATCATGGCGCGTTGCGATCGGTCTTGCACTACTGCACTGGCCGGCGTGGTAATAGCCATGAAAGTCCTGGTCAACGGTGTGGCTAGGGTGGCGGAATTATATCAGTAACAGGATCGCTCACAATGTATGGGGCATGTCTGTTCGGTGACAGTTCAATGCCGAGGCCGTTGCAAGGGGGAGGAGAGATCAGGGCTGGAATAATCTGTGATACCATTCGCGCCAGTTGATTGGTTTTCTTGCCATTGGTTGTCCCTCTCCAGGAGGATCGGGCTTTGCTAGATTTTGCACGTATTCGCAATGCCACCCTGAAGCGTGATCCCTATCCCTATATGGTGATAGAGGATGTCATTGACCAGGCGTCGGTGGCCAGCGTTCTCGATGATTTCCCCGCCATTGATTACCCGGGCAGTATCCCCGTATCCGAGGTCAGTTACGGCCCCGGGTTCGATAAGTTGCTGGAAACCCTCAACGGCCCTGAGTTTCGGTCAATCATTGCCAGCAAGTTTGGCATCGACCTTGAAAACCGGCCCATCATGACCACTGTGCGCGGTGTCATGCGCGAGAAAGATGGCCGCATCCACACAGATTCCAAAACCAAGATCATTACCGTATTGCTGTATTTCAATCAGGATTGGCAGGCGGATGGCGGCTATTTGCGGGTGTTGCGCAACGGCACTGACCTGGACGATTATGTGGAAGAAATCCCGCCCCGGCTGGGCACCATGATGGTATTTCAGGTGACCGACAACTGCTGGCATGGTCACAAGCCGGTGGTGGGCAAGCGCTTGTCGATCCAGATGAACTACCTCACGGGTGAAGGGGCCAAGGGCAAGCACCAGTTTTTCCACGGTCTCAGCGCCAAGCTGAAAAAATTCTTCGCCGCAAGGCACTGAGCGGGCACTTGCGGATAATCTCCCCTCAATGAATGTACTTATCGTCAAGCTCACCTCAATGGGTGACCTGGTGCAGGCGCTGCCTGCCCTCACCGATGCCCATCAGGCTATTCCCGGCATCCACTTTGACTGGGTGGTGGACGAAGCCTTTGCCGAGGTGCCTGGCTGGCATCCGGCTGTCAGGAATGTGATACGCACCGCCCACCGACGCTGGCGCAAGACACCGGGAATTCTTGGTGGTGGTGAGTTGCCCCGGTTTTTGAAAACCCTGCGTGCAACCCGCTACGATGCGGTTATCGATGCCCAGACCAACCTCAAAAGCGCCCTGGTGACAGCCCTGGCGCGGGGGCCAAAGCATGGGCCGGACCGGAGTTCGGTGCGGGAAAAACCCGCCCATTGGGCCTATCATCACCATTATCAGCTTGAGCAGAACCAGCTGGCGATCGACCGCTGGCGGCAGCTGTTTGCCAGAGTGCTGGGTTATCCGCTGCCCGCAACCGCCCCGGATTTTGGTTTGCAGGGCAGGGACTGGCCAGTCCCTGCCGGGCTGCCAGCATCTCCCTATCTGGTACTGGTCACCAATGCCAGCTGGGAGAACAAATACTGGACCGAGGAACGCTGGAGGCAATTGATTGCCAGGGCTGGAACCCAGGGTTACCAGGTGCTGCTCACCTGGGGTTCTGAGCAGGAACGGCAAAAAACTGCGTCTCTTGCCGAGGGGCTGGATAATGCCAGGGTGCTGCCTGCCATGGGGCTTTCCGAGATCGCCGGTATGTTGATGGGCAGCAGTGGTGCCATTTGCATGGATACCGGCCTTGCCCATGTGGCGGCAGCCCTCGATGTGCCGACGGTGACGCTTTACGGTCCTACTGATCCGAGGTTGATTGGCGCCACTGGTGGGCGGTCCAGGCATGTGGTGGCTGAGGGCTTCCCCTGCATTCCCTGTTATCGCCGCGAATGCAGTATTCCGGGCTACAGGGGGCCGCAGGCTCAGTGTCTGGCTGCCATCGGCGTGGATCGGGTCTGGGACGTTTTTACACAGCTCGTTGCTACGCCTGAGTGAGCGCGCCAAGAGGCCAGGCGGCGCGCAGCCGGATGCCGGAGCAATGCCGGAGCAATGCCGGAGCAAAGATATGACAGGTGATTTGCCATGACACTGGAATTTCCCCAATTCGATACTGCCCAGGTACTGGTGGTGGGCGATCTTATGCTCGACCGCTACTGGTACGGTAATACCTCACGCATCTCGCCAGAGGCGCCGGTGCCGGTGGTCAAGGTCGGTCATACAGAAGACCGGATCGGCGGTGCGGGCAACGTGGCTCTCAATATTGCCTCCCTGGGGGCGGGCGCTTCCCTGGTGGCGGTAGTGGGCCGCGATGAGGCAGCTGATTCGTTGCAGTTGCGGCTCAATTCTGCGGGTATCCGCTGTGATTTCCAGGTCTCCGCGACGCACCCCACCATCACCAAGTTGCGGGTGATGAGCCGCAGCCAGCAGCTGCTGCGCATGGATTTCGAGGAGTTTTTTCCGCCCGAGGATGCCAATGAGCTGGCAGCCAAAACCAGGGCTCAACTGCACAACGTCAAGGCACTGGTGTTGTCGGACTACAGCAAGGGAGCGCTGCACGATCCCCAGGCGCTGATCGCCGCTGCAACGGAGCTCGGTATTCCCGTGCTGGTTGATCCCAAGGGGGCCGATTTCAGCCGCTACCGCGGCGCTACTCTGTTGACCCCTAACCTCCATGAATTCGAAGTTGTGGCCGGCAGCTGCGCCAGCGAGCATGAACTGACCGACAAAGGTCAGGCATTGCTGAGAGAATTCGATCTCGGCGCCCTGCTGGTTACCCGCGGCGAGCAGGGCATGACCCTGATTCGCCCCGCCCATGCGGCCCTGCATCTGCCAGCCAGGGCCAGGGAAGTCTTTGATGTCACCGGCGCCGGAGATACGGTGATCTCGGTGCTGGCGGCAGCCCTAGCTGCTGGCCAGGCATTGCCGGAAGCTGTGGCGCTGGCCAATATTGCCGCCGGGATCGTGGTGGGCAAGCTGGGCACCGCCACTGTCAGCGGTCCGGAGCTGCGCCGTGCCATCCAGCAGGAGCAGGGTTCCGAGCGTGGTGTGGTCAATGAAGAGCAGCTGCTGATTGATCTTGAGGTGGCCCGCGCCCACGGGGAAAGGATTGTGTTCACCAACGGCTGCTTCGATATCCTCCATGCAGGCCATGTAGGCTATCTTGAGCAGGCCCGCAGGCTTGGCCACCGGCTGGTTGTTGCTGTAAATGCCGATGAGTCCGTGAAGCGCCTCAAGGGCGAGGGGCGGCCCATCAATCCGGTGGAACGCCGCATGGCTGTACTGGCGGGGCTTGAGGCTGTGGACTGGGTAGTATCCTTTGCCGATGATACGCCAGAGCGACTGCTGGCACTGCTAAGGCCGGATATCCTCGTCAAGGGCGGTGACTATGATAAGGAGTCTGTGGTAGGTTGGCAGATAGTTGAAGCCTATGGCGGTGAGGTGAGATCGCTGGATTTCCTCGACGATTGCTCCACCACGGCGATTGTGGAAAAGGTCCGTGCTGGCGGCGGGTAAGCAATCACCCCCAAAAGCACTTTTTTGAGCCTTTGTGAGCTGACTTAGGTGTAAGGGTTGACACCCGTCACAAAAAATTTTATAGAGAACCTTAAAATGTTGTTTGAGAGTTGTTGAATTTAATGGATAATTCGCGCACGTTTGTCGAACAACAACGTGAACAATGAAGGTAAATGTTACATCCACAGTGAAGAGGGCGATGCTATGAAATCTGTAATGACTAAATCCAGTCTGGCTGCTATGGGCCTGGCTCTGGTTCTGATGACCGGTTGTGCCACCAATGCTCGTGTTGATGCTGTTGAAGCGAAAGCCAATGCCGCACAACAATCTGCCGACGCAGCAATGGCTGCCGCTCAGCGTGCTCAGCAAACTGCTGACCAGGCTCTGCGCGCTGCTAACGATGCCAACGCAGCGGTAACCCGTCTGTCAGAAACTGTTGGCCGCAAGTAAGCATTTGCTTCCGCGCCAGTTGTAAAAAAGGCTGCCGAAAGGCAGCCTTTTTTTATTCCATCCCCGCAGTTTAGTGCGGTTCCCGGCTTCAATAGCGGGGTGTCAATAGTGGGGTGGAGGCTGCTCATCCCCGCCTTTGTTATCCTTCTGGCCATCCAGTACATCCCTGACCCTGGCGTAGAGTTCCCGATTCATCCGTTCCAGCCGGTCGATCTGCTCTGTCTGGCGGCTGACCACCTGATCCAGGGCATTGAGGATGTCTTCCTGATAGGCAAGACGTACCTCCAGCTCCATTAACCGCTCGTTGTCTGTCATAACACCCTCTCCCCAATGCGTCGCAGACAATAACACAGCTTCAGTTACTATGCGGTTGCCGTTGAATTTTCCTGTTTTGCCCACATCATAACGGTTGGCCGCAGATGGTAGCCCGCTCGGCGTGGCATAATCAGCGTTATCGGGCCAGCGGCTTGACTCATTGGAGGAAGGTAGACGTGTTACGCATCGGTTTGTTTCTGGGTACCAACATTGCGATTCTGGTTTTGGTCGGTTTCATCCTCAAGATACTGGGCCTGGAGAGTTATCTTTCCAGCCAGGGACTGAGCGGTGATACGACTTCGTTGCTGGTCTTCTGCGCCATCTTTGGCTTTGCCGGGTCATTTGTGTCACTGCTGCTGTCAAAATTTATGGCAAAGAGGGGTACGGGAACCCGCATCATCGAACAGCCCGCCAATGCGGAAGAGCGCTGGCTGGTGGAAACGGTGGCGGAGCTGGCCAACAAGGCCAATATCGGCATGCCGGAAGTGGGCATTTTCCCTGCCCAGCAATCCAATGCCTTTGCCACTGGCTGGAACAAGAACAATGCTCTGGTGGCCGTCAGCCAGGGGCTGTTGCAGCGTTTCAGCCGGGATGAAGTGCGCGCTGTGCTGGCTCACGAAATCGGTCACGTGGCGAATGGCGACATGGTCACATTGACCCTGGTTCAGGGGGTGCTGAACACCTTTGTCATGTTTTTTGCCCGGATTATTGGTTCCATCATCGACAAGGCGGTATTCAAAAATGAGCGCGGCAATGGTATCGGTTACTTCATGACGGTAATGGTATTGCAGGTGGTGCTGGGTATCCTGGCATCCATTGTCGTCATGTGGTTTTCACGCTGGCGGGAATTTCGCGCCGATGCGGCCGGGTCGCAGTTGGCGGGCCGAGCCGCGATGATTGCTGCCCTGCAAAAACTGCAGGTAGAAACCCAGGCCCATGTACCCAGCCAGATGCCTGAAACCCTGACGGCATTTGGTATTTCCGGCGGCTGGAAAGAGACAGCATCGCGTCTGTTTATGACTCACCCGCCACTGGCAGAGCGCATTGAAGCCCTGCGCCGGGGAGTTTGAAACCATGGCACAACGGCTGTGCGCGATTGCGGATGTGCCAGATAACGGCAGTCTGGGGTTCGGTGATGGCGGCACTGACTCGGTATTTGCTGTGCGCAAGCAGGGGGATATTCGTGTCTACCGCAATCGTTGCCCCCATGCAGGCGCACCACTTAACTGGATGCCCCACCGTTTTCTCGACCGCAGCAGGGAGCACATCATTTGCAGTGCCCATGGTGCGTTGTTCGATATAGGCTCTGGCGCCTGTGTCGGCGGACCCTGTCAGGGGCAGAGCCTTACCGCAATAGCGTTTGAAATTCGTGGGGAGGATGTCTGGTTGCTCTAGCCGGATATTGACTGGTGCTTTGGCTTGCCTGGTATCAATAAGCCTGCCTGTCTAGCTGCCCGACAGCACAATGTCATCTCCCCATTCCCGCAAGGCATCGATAATGGCCCGGTCGCGACTGCTCAGGTCAGTCGCTTCAAGTCTGTCCAGTTCTGCAAAAAATTCATCCAGAGTGAGCCGCCCCTGGCCCGGCTCGTTGAGCATCTGGAAACGCAACTCCTCCCATTGGTGATATTCCACCTCATCCAGAGCCTCGGGAAAATGGCGTCCCTTATAACGCAGAAGTAACTCAGGGTATCGAGGGTCCGTAAAGGCGAAGGTGCGGTTGGCAAGTTCTTCCGGCTTGGCATTGCGTACCGCAGCCAGCAGGGGTTTGTCGGCATCGGGAGTGAACCCGCCATAGAGGGCCAGATCGGCGTCGCGTGCGGCGGACTCTTCCTGGCGAGTGAACACCTGGGCCACTTTGGCATTGATGTCTGCAGCCTTGAGGATTTGCCAGTGCTGCTCACAACGCTGCAAATCAATGCCCAGGCGCTGGGCAGCACTGGCATCCAGCAGTTTGGCAGTGGCAACCACCGGGCAGCGATTAATGTGGATTGCCTTGAGGGCGATGCGTGGCTGGTCTTCGGGCAAATCTTCTGTGCGGGTATAGAGCTGTTCCCTGAGCGTATCGGCATCAAGGGTGAGCAGTGGCTGCGGATCAGACAACAGATTGAAGGCAATAATGGCGTTCTTGTTGCCGGGGTGCGGGCATATTGGAATCATCAGAGCGGTGTAGCCGTTTTCCCGTGGCAGACGACCGGATACATGGAGGAAAGGCCTGCGGCTGTGCACATCGATCAACGGCGCCACCTGTTGCTTGAGGCGATGCTCAAAAACATATTGATAGAGTTTGGGCTGCTTTTCCCGGACGAGTCGTGCCAGGGCAATGGTGGCCTTCACATCCGATAGGGCTTCGTGGGCGCCTTCGTGGGCTATGCCGTTGGCAATGGTGAGATCCTCAAGCCTGAAGCTGGGGCTGCCATCCGGCTTGTCAGGCCAGTTGATTCCTTCAGGACGCAAGGCGCGGGTCAGGCGCAGCATATCGATGATATCCCAGCGGGAGTTGCCGTTGCGCCATTCCCGTTCATAGGGGTCGTAAAAATTGCGGTAGAGACTATAGCGGGTGACTTCATCATCAAACCGCAAGCTGTTATAGCCAGCCCCACAGGTTTCCGGCTGACTCAACTCGGCGTGAATAGCGCGCATAAATGCCGGTTCCGGAATGCCCATCTCCTCCGCTAACTGGGGGGTGATGCCGGTAATCAGGCAGGCCATCGGGTGGGGCAGGACATCGCGCGGCGGTTTGCAGTACAGGCTCAACGGCTCAGCGATGATCTCGAGATTTTCATCAGTGCGGATGCCGGCAAACTGCAGTGGCCGGTCGCGGCCAGGGTCGGTGCCCGTGGTTTCGTAATCGTGCCAATAAATGGACTTCATGTCTTCAACTCCCCTGAGTCATCCTGACTTCTGAACGTTGTCTGCCTGAAAATGAAAAAACGGCGCCCCAGGGCGCCGTCAATATTTTGCAATAAATTGAAAAGGTTAGTCGGCAACGACTTCAGTGTAAGTCAGTTCGCCAACTACGCGCCGATTGCGGGCGCGGCCTTCATCGGTGCTGTTGTCGGCAATTGGTCGTGTCTCACCATAACCCATGGTGGAAATCCGGTTGGCGGCAATGCCATAGTCCTCAACGATTTTCGCCTTGACTGCAGTGACACGGCGCAGTGACAAATCCTGGTTATAGGCATCGGACCCGACCGAATCGGTGTGACCTTCCAGTACCAGTTCAATGTCATCATGGGCCTTCATGGCGCTGGCGATTGCCTCCAACTCGTCGCCATAAATATTGCGTACTACCGCCTTGTCAAACTCAAACTCGACATTGAGTCGTATCGTGATGGCTCGTGTTTGCGGCGCAGCTTCGGCAACGGGTACCGGCTCTTCGGCCACTGCCGCTGGAGCAGGAGGGTTGAAGAAATAATTGACAGCAAGATTAAAGCCAAGGTCTATGGTGCCGCTCTCGCCACCACTGATTTTTTGCTGGAAGCGTGCATCACCTCTAGCCTGCCAGTGATCATTGAGCATTTTTGATACGCCAAAACCCGCACCGAGTTGCTGGGTGCTGTCCTCGCCATTCTTCAGGGATGGGTCCTGATCGCGATCGAAGTCGGTAAAGCCGAGCAGAAAGTAGGGAGCCCAGCCATTGCGGGCGCTGAGGAAATAGAGAAGATCCAGCTTGATCACATCCAGATCCTGGCCTCCAATGTTCTGTGCGTAACCTGCCTCAAGGCCGATGGGTCCCGAAAAGCGGTATCCGATGTTTGCCCCCAATAATGTTGAATCAGTGGAACCGTTGAAGGATCTGTCCTTGTCGAGACGGTAATGGGAGATGGATGGCCCCAGATAGAGGCCTTCACTGGCAAAGGCCGCGGCGGTGATAAACAGCAGTACCGCGCCGGCCATGGTGGTCAATATACGCATGATAGTTCCCCTGGGTTGTGTTGATATTCACGGCAGCTCGTGTTTTTGCCAGACATGGCAGATTCTTAGCCCCTTGATGGTATGAATAATAGCAGTGTTTATGCCGCTCACAAGTTTTGAAGTAAAAGATCAACAGTTTGAGATGGAGCATGTGCTTGGTCTAAAGCTAATGAATGCCCTCGCTGACGCGCCTGAGCAGCAAGTAACGCCCAGGGAAATTTACGGCGGTGCCATGGCAGCAATATTTCAACCGGGGCAGCCAGCACGTCGTCAGTGGCGACGGTCGAGAAATACAGCTGCGGGAGCTGGCACGGGGCAATCTTCCCCGATAAAAAAACGCCCCGCTTGAGCGGGGCGTTTTCGATCTTCAAGCTTTTACAGCAGGCAATGATCTGCTGAAGAGCTGTTCTCAGTCAGCAACTACTTCGGTAAAGGTCAGGTCACCGATCACGCGACGGTTGCGGGCACGACCCTCATCGGTGCTGTTGTCAGCAATGGGGCGGCTCTCGCCATAGCCCACTGTGCTGATCCGGCTGGCGTTGATACCGTAATCCTGAACGATTTTTGCCTTAACTGCGGCAACACGGCGTTCAGAAAGATCCTGGTTGTAGGCATCGGTACCAATGGAGTCGGTGTGCCCTTCAAGTACCAGGTCGATATCTTCATGGGCTTTCATGGCATTGGCTACGCCCTGAATTTCATCGCCGTACATACTGCGGACCACAGCCTTGTCAAATTCGAACTCCACATTCAGGCGAACAGTGATGGTCCGGGTTTGCGGTGCGGCTTCCTGCGGAGCAGGTGCTGGAGCCGGTTCAGCCACAGCGGCCTTCGGTGGGTTGAAGTAATAGTTGGCCGCCAGTGTCAGAGCAGCATCGGTAGTGGCATCGCGGCCATTGTGAATTTTCTGGATGGCGCGCACATCGGAACGGAACTCCCAATGGTCCGTGAGCATGGTAGAAACACCAACACCTGCGCCTGCCTGCCAGGTATGGGATTCGCCGCGCTGGAGATTGTTGGAGTCGCGGTCGAAGTAGGACAGGCTGCCCACCAGGTAAGGTGTCCAACCTGGCTTGACGCCACCCAGGTAGTAAATGAGGTCAGCCTTACTCACATCCAGGTCATCGCCAGCAATATCGCGGCCAAAGCCACCTTCAATGGCCCACTGGCCGTTGCGGTGTCCGAGGTTGATGCCAGCCACCCCTGACTTGTCGGCGCCATTGATGACGCGCTCGCTGTCCAGGTAATAACCTGTGACGGCGCCGCCCAGGTAAAGACCTTCGCTGGCGCTCACGGACATGGTCGTGGCCAAAACGGTAGCCGCTGCTACAGTGCTTAGTAATTTACGCATAAAGATTCCCTCTCTCTGTTAAAAACGCTCGGTGCCTATTTTGATCAGTAGTGTGGGTTATAACAGTGACCCATTTCACAACTACAAAGTAATAATAGACATTGGTTTACGACTTTACAAACAAATGCCGGGCAACTGTTTTCGGGTTGAGCGGCAAATTTTTCCGACCAGCGGTCAGGTTACGGACAGGTTTTTCTCTTCAATGATGGCCTGCCACTGTTGTGGGCCGGTCTGGTGCACAGACTCCCCGTTGACATCGACGGCAACCGTGACTGGCATGTCCTTGACTTCAAATTCATACACCGCCTCCATACCCAGTTCCGGGAATGCCACCACTTTTGAGCCGATGATGGCTTTTGACACCAAATAGGCGGCGCCACCGACAGCCATTAGGTAGACAGACTTGTTGTCGCGAATAGCCTCAATGGCCAGTGGCCCGCGCTCAGCCTTGCCTACCATCCCAATAAGACCGGTTTTTTCCAGCATGGTTCGGGTGAACTTGTCCATCCGGGTGGCAGTGGTGGGGCCGGCGGGGCCAACCACTTCGTCGCGCACCGGATCAACCGGGCCAACGTAGTAGATAAAGCGGTTGGTAAAGTCCACCGGCAGTGATTCGCCGTTGTTGATCATATCCACCATTTTCTTGTGGGCAGCATCGCGGCCGGTCAGCAGTTTGCCGGATAGCAGCACGGTTTCACCCGGTTTCCAGTCCTGGATCTGGGCGTGGGTGACGGTGTCGAGATCAACGCGACGCACGCTGTCGCCGGTTTCCCAGCTGACTTCCGGCCAGTGTTCCAGGCCTGGCGCCTCAAGGTGGGCGGGGCCGCTGCCGTCGAGCACGAAGTGAGTGTGGCGGGTTGCCGCGCAGTTGGGGATGATGGCCACGGGCTTGTTGGCAGCGTGGGTCGGGCAATCCTTGACCTTTACGTCCAGCACTGTGGTCAGCCCGCCAAGACCCTGGGCGCCGATGCCCAGCCTGTTGACTTTGTCCATCAGTTCGAGGCGCAGCTCCTCCGCGCGGTTGCTGGCGCCGCGTTCGCGCAGTTCGTGAATATCAATGGGATCGAGCAGTGCCTCTTTGGCCATCTGCATGGCCTTGTCAGCGGTGCCACCGATACCGATACCCAGCATACCGGGGGGGCACCAGCCGGCGCCCATCTTTGGCACCTGCTCCAGCACCCAGTCCACCACCGAGTCGGAGGGGTTGAGCATGGCAAATTTGGTCTTGGCTTCGGAGCCGCCGCCCTTGGCGGCCACATGAACATCCACAGTGTCGCCGGGCACGATTTTGTAGGTGATCATCGCCGGGGTGTTGTCCCCGGTATTCTTGCGGGTGCCGTCCGGGTCGGCCAGCACCGAGGCGCGCAGCACGTTGTCGGGCAGCTTGTAGGCGCGACGTACACCTTCATTGATCATATCCTCGACACTCATGTTGCCTTCCCAGCGGACATTCATGCCGACCTTGAGGAAGACGCTGACAATACCGGTGTCCTGGCAGATGGGTCTGTGCCCCAGCGCACACAGGCGAGAATTAATCAGAATTTGCGCCAGGGCATCTTTGGCCGCTTTGGATTCTTCGCGTTGATAGGCCTCGTGCACCGCCTCGATAAAATCCACCGGGTGGTAGTAGGAAATAAATTGCAATGCGTCGGCGACGCTCTGTATCAGGTCATCCTGGCGAATAACAGTCATGGCTACTCTCTCTTCAGGGGGTGTCAATGCGGCAGTTGTAACAAATGGAAGCCGCAGGGGTGTGTGAAAAAGGGGGGCTCCGGGGTCGCTGGCCGGACGCCAATCGGACCTGGCCGTGATGGCGCTCGGTTACTGCCCGCTTATTTGTTGGCGCAACTGGCTCAATTGCTGATTGACCTGGGCGCGATAGGTATCGAGTGCGCGCAGAGATTTTTCATTGTCGGCAACCCGTCGACTCAGGTCAGCATTGAGTTGCTTGACGGCGCTGTCGGTGCGGGAAATGGTGCCGGACATCGCGGCCACCTGGTCACGCAGTTCCTCCATCTGGGCGGAAATGCCCAGAGTGCTACTGCGCATGGTTGTCAGGCTTTGGTCAGTTGATTCAGATTGTTTTTTTACCGCCTCGAAGGATTGTTGCAAGCTGGCAAGGGAGCTTTCAGTCTTTTTCAGGCTGGCCTGGATGCTGGCGATACCGGCTTTTTGCTGTTCCAGGGACTTGGTGTTCCCGGCGATGGCCTTGCGGTTGGTGTCGTAGGAAACACCCCACAGTTTGCGGATTTCTCCCCAGTGTTCGTCAAGCTTTTCACCCTGCTCCTTGATTTTGAGGCTGAGGGTGGTGCCAGACTCATTGAGGGATTCGTCAGTGGATTCGATACGGGCTGAGAGCTGGCTGAAGCGGCTGTTCAGATCTTCAAGTACCCGGCTTTGGTACCAGGAAAAACCGCCAATCCCTACCAGTGCGATCAGGCACAGCAGCAAAGGCCATTGACTGGCATTTTTGGCTGCACGATTGGCGTTTTGGTGGGCGGATCCCTGGCTGCTACGGGAGTCTACTTTGCTTGCAGCAGGAGAGGATGGGGCGGATGCCTTTGGGGCTGGCCCGTCACGCTCGGGGACAATAGGGTCAAAACGCCTGAAGTCCTTGTCGCTCATATCGCTTGGTATCCGGCTGGTTAAAAAGTGGCCGTATTATACATCAGTGTGCCACTACAAGTACTGAACACGAAAATGCGAAAGCATAAAAACGCCTGCTTGCCCCCTGGTTGCGTTGCGACGTTTGCCAGGGCTGCGGATCATGATTGCAGCTTGCCCCTGCCGCGGATACCTATCCTCCCTGGCCCCACAAAAAAGCCGACACGAGGTCGGCTTTTTTTACCCATGATGCTGACAGTCAGAGCAGCTGCATGACCAGCACAGTGACAATGGTCAGGCCAATGCTGCAGTGGATAACGCCTTTTACCGTAGTGAGCGGACCCTGTTTGCCAAACAGTGCGTTGGCTTCAAGCAGGGCGATGATCACCAGCAGGACAATCAGGTCGATACCGCCAACGCCGGTGCCCCAGCCTGCTCCACCCCACATGCCCGCATGGGGGCTGCCGAGCATGGCAAACAGCATGGGGCCAGAGAACAGCACGTTGGTGCGTGAAGCCAGCAACGCTTTTGCCCCGGCAGAGGGGCCATCACCGCCGGTTTTTAACCCCAGTGCAATTTGCTGGTTGGGCCAGATCACCAGCCAGACATTGAGGAACATCAGGGTGCCCAATACCGCGCCAACCACGATGTAATTGTTCAAAAGGCCCCGTGGTGACATGCTCAGCAGTAGCAATACCCCTGTGATAAAGGTGAACATCGCACCCCAGCGGAACCACCACAGGGCGCGGGGAGCAAGCTTGGCTTTGGCGTCGGCGAGTGCTTCAGGGCCAGCTTCCTTGAAATAGGCGCCCTGAACAAAGTTGAAGTAATAGAGCATCCCTATCCAGGTTATACCAAAGAGCACATGTGCCCAGCGGAACAGGAAGTCAAGAAAATGCATGGAAAGTAATTCGCCCATAATATGCTACCTCATCACTTATAGTTGTTAACCGGCGGCGGAATCGTCGCTGGCGTGGGTTGAGTGAGTGCACCGTGGTAACCCTGATAAGGCCAGGGACCATGATCAGGCTGGATTGTAGCGTCATTGATTGAACATCAAAAGGTGTGTTTATTTGATTGCCGCTAAAATCGCCTGAGCTTTCTCATTTCTGAGTTTTCTCATTTCCTACTGTCCTGCTCAGTCTTTGCTAGAATAAGACCAACTCCAATTAAGTCAGAGTTGGGGTTGCCGCTTGTCGGCTCTGCTGCTGTTCGCGCTTGAATACACGGGAGCCGACTTAACTGTTGTACCTTTTCAAGTAAGGAATAGTCCTATGTCTTATACACTTCCCGAACTGCCCTACGCCCTGGATGCCCTTGAGCCCCATATTTCCAGGGAGACGCTCGAGTATCACTATGGCAAGCATCACAATGCCTATGTGACCAATCTCAACAAGCTGGTGCCCGATACGGAATACGCTGGCAAAAGTCTGGAGGACATCATCAAGGCTGCCTCCGGTGGCATCTACAACAACGCAGCCCAGATATGGAACCACACGTTCTACTGGAATTGCCTCAGCCCCCAGGGTGGTGACGAGCCATCTGGTGCCCTGGCCGATGCGATCAACAAGGCGTTCGGTTCCTTCGCCCAGTTCAAGGAAAAATTCAGTGCCTCCGCCGCTGGCAACTTCGGCTCCGGCTGGACCTGGCTGGTGAAAAATGCTGACGGTTCCCTCGAGATCGTCAATATGGGTGCCGCCGGTACCCCGCTGACCGAGGGCAAAACCCCGCTGCTGACCATTGATGTGTGGGAGCACGCCTACTACATCGACTACCGCAACAAGCGCCCGGATTACATCGAAGCGTTCTGGAATCTGGTCAACTGGAAGTTTGTGACTGCCAACTTTGCAGGCTGAGATTCAATCCTGAAATCGGATCTGCAGCAGGTGCCAGCCAGAGGCAGGCGCCTGTTGCGCGGCCAGAGTTGTGCTACCCGTGGTCGCTGTGGGACAACGACTGGGTGATACCCTCGTATAGCGCACGCAGTACGTCCGAGCGGGCAATGATCCCGGTCAGCTTGGCTGCGTCATCAATGACCGGGAAATGGCTGTGCCCATGACCGGCAAAAATGGTGACGGCTTCCAGCAGTGGCATGTTGTCTCGCAGGGTAACCACTGGTGTTGACATCACCTGGCCCACCACCTCCGGCTTGCGGGCATAATTGTCGCGCACGCGGCGCACAAAACGCTGTACCTGGCGCGCGGCCCGGCGGCTGCTGTTCACTCCGGCACGGCTCAGTATATCTTCGCGGGTGACAATACCAATCACCCGTCCGGCGCGATCAACCACAGGAATGGCCTTGTAACGGTGTTGCTGGAACAGGGCCCAGGTTTCCTCCAGGTAATCGCCATACTGGAGTGCCACCGGGTTGCGTGTCATCACATCGGCACAGTGCAATTGGCCCAGCTGGCGATGGAGAGCATTGGCTGCCATCAGGCGGAAAAGCGCCATCAGATCATCGCGGCTGACGTCGAGAAATTCGCCGTAACCTGCAAGTGCCGCATCGAGATCCTCTGCCAATAATGTCGCTGCGCCCTGGCCTGGATGACTGACGGGAGCTGGAAGTTCAGCGTGCCAGGCGTGGGGGTAGCGATACCCGGTCAGGCGGTGGTAAACCACTCCGCAAAGCAGTAATGCCAGGACATTGGGTAGTACCGGGTACCACATCAAGGCATAGCCTCTTTGCAGAAGTTCCTCACCACCCATAGCCAGCAGCAGGGCTACCGCGCCAGCCGGTGGATGTACGCAGCGCAGGGGAAACATCAGCATGATGGTCAGCCCCGCCGCGACGGCTGCGCCCAGCAGGGGATAGTCAATCCACTGGCGACATGTCACTGCTACCAGGGTGGCAAGAAGACTGCTCGCCACCAGGGGCCAGGGTTGTGCCAGAGGACTGGCGGGGACGGCAAACAGCAATACCGCCGAGGCGCCCATGGGGGCGATCAGCCAGGGCAGTCCGGGCTGTGGCATCAACCAGAGGCCGCAAATTCCCGTTACCAGCACGGCGATAAAAGCGCCGGTGCCGGCCCGCATAACTTCTCGGCGGCTGACGGCAAAGGGTTCCGGCTTTAATTGCAAAAGCCGCTGTTTCCAGCGGCTTGGGGTGGATGTGCCCTGGGTCATGCGACGGCGGTATCCAAAGACTCTGCTGGCCCAAAAAATTCAAAGCGCACCTGATCCCTGGGCAGATTGAGTTCGCTGGCGAAGCGGTAGATCATGCTCATAAACGGCTTGGGGCCGATAAAGTACAAATCGGCATCGCCGTTGGCGGGCAGTACGCTGGCCAGCAGGTCGCGGCTTACAAACCCTTGGGCGTGGGGCTGATCGTTTTCAAGGGGTTCACTGTAGACATAGCGAGTTCTGATATTGGGGTGCTGGGCCATCAGTTCCTCCACCTCAGTCTGGAATGCATGCACCTTGCTGTTGAGGGCGGCATGGACAAACTCAATGGGTCTGCCTGAGGGAGCTGCAGCCTTCAGCATACTCATGGCGGGGGTGATGCCCACGCCGCCGGTCAGCAACACCAGTGGGCGGTGCGCGCTGGTGAGGACAAACTCGCCGCTGGGAGGCAGCAGTTCCACCACGTCACCCTCGTTGACCTGGTCATGCAGGTAGTTGGACGCCACCCCGCCAGTCTCGCGCTTGACGCTGATGCGGTAGTAACCCTCGCCGGGCGCACAGGACAGGGAGTAGTTGCGGCGCAAGGGTTCACCATCCACGCTGAGCAGGATAGTCAGGTACTGGCCGGGCTGGAACGACATGATCTCGCCACCATCCTCTGCCTCAAAGTAAAAGGACGTGATGACCTCGCTTTCCTGCTGCTTTCTGCTCAGCCTGAAGCGACGCGGGCCGCGCCAGCCACCGGGCTGCGCGGCGTGGGCACTGTACACCGCTTCCTCGGCGGCAATCAGGATGTCGGCCAGCTGGCCGTAGGCCTCAGCCCAGGCATTGATGATCTCGTCGCTGGCAGCTTCGCCCAGCACTTCCCTGATGGCTTTCAGCAGGCAGCTGCCGACAATGGGGTAATGCTCGGGGCGAATATCCAGCGACACATGCTTCTGGATAATGGTGGGCAGTGCATCCTTGAGCGCCTCCAGCCGGTCGATATTGGCGGCATAGGCCAGCACGCTGTTGGCCAGGGCGCGGGGCTGGGTCCCCTGGGCCTGGTGTGCCTGGTTGAAGTAGGCTTTCACCTCAGGGTATTCGCTGAACATGATGTTGTAAAAATGGGTGGTGATTGTCTCGCCCTGAGCTTGCAGGGCGGGAACAGTGGCTTTGACCGTGGCAATGGTTTGGGCTGACAGCATAGGGACTTCTCCGGGATAGTGGGCGGCGCCACTGGCGTCGCAGGTTGAATCACTACCCTATAGCTATCAACAACCGTGCCATTTTGTAAGCATCTGAAATTTATAGGTTATAATTTTATTGTGTCGAATTGACCAGGATTCTTCAGAGTCATTTTAACTATCATGTGTCATATTGACTCAAGGTGCGAGTGGTCCCGCGCGTCATTCCGCCAGGCGGCTGCTCACCAGCCAGGTGGCCGCAATTCCGGCGCCGAGAAACAGGGCGCTAAAGGCCAGCGCCCGGAAGCGGAAGTTGCGGCTCATGTGCTCCTGGGCCTGGCTGCCAATCAGGTAGGGCAAGTTGCCGGATTCCGGTTTGCGTACACTGTGTTCCAGCTCAGCGCTAGCATTTGCCCGTTGCGCCAGCAGCGCCTGCTGGCGGGCGCTGGCGGTGACTTTTTGCCACTCCGCTGGATCCAGTTGGCCGTTGCCATCCTCATCAAAGCGTGTCAGTAGCTGAGTGAAATCCTTTTTCCAGTCACGGATCAGCTGTCCGGATACCTGGTCAATGGTGAGCAGGCGCTGTCCGGTGGCGTCGCTGATAAAATGTCCCAGCACATAGAGAGGGTCGCCTGCGCGGATCAAATATTCGCTGTAGCGGTAGCGATCACCCGCAGAGAGGCCCAGCTTGCCCAGGGATTGCAGCAGGCCGGGTTTGGTTGTCGGCTCGGCAGCCCCCGGTCGGCGCTCGCTACCCTGCCAGCGCAGGCGGTGGTGGCAGCTAATCTCGGCGCCCTCCGGCTCGATGCGACACACACCGCTGGCATCATCCAGGTAAAAGGGGTGTGGGCTGCTACCTTTTTCGATGACCTTCCAGGAAGTGGATTTGCCGGGTTCTTGCAGGCGTTCAATGGTGTAGCGCCACCACAGGCAGGGCTTGCCGGTCAGCGGAGCGCGGAGCGGCTCGCCACGCAACAGGGCGAGTCCCGTCAACTCGGTATAACCCTGGCTGGCAGAGCGGATGCGGGAGGTGGGCATATCCTCGATCAGTCGCGCCTTGAACAGATAGCGGAGCCCTTTGAGAAAGCCGAATAGTGTGGCCAATACCGCCAACACCAGCGCCGGATAAAACTTCCCTGCGGGCATGGCGGCGATACAGGCACTACAGAAAAACTCGTCCATGCTGTTAGCCGCTGACCGTCAAGCGGGCATTATCAGCGGTTAAACAGGGTTTTGATGCTGTGGTCCTGGAGTTCTTCCTCGCTGAATTCCAGCAGGGTAAAGGGTTTGAAGCTGAAAGCGCGGGCCACCAGCAGGTCGGGGAATTGTTCAATGCGGATATTGTTGAGGTTGACGGCATCGTTGTAGAGCTCGCGGCGGTCGGCAATGCCGTTTTCGAGTTCGCTGATGCGCGCCTGCAGGTGCTGGAAAGAATCGTTGGCCTTGAGTTCCGGGTAGTTTTCCGCCAGGGCAAACAGCTGCCCCAGCCCCGCCCGCAGACTGGCTTCGGCCTTGCCGAGGGCGTCGATGTCCTGGCTCTCGCGGGCGCTGGCGACCGAGCTGCGGGCCTGGATGATGCGCTCCAGGGTTTCCTGCTCATAGGTCATGTACTGCTTGCAGGTTTCTACCAGCTTGGGCAGCTCATCGTGACGCTGCTTGAGGAGAATATCGATATTCGACCAAGCCTTGGCAACCCGGTGCTTGAGAGCCACCAGATTGTTGTAAATCACCACGCCGAAGCCGGCGATCAGCAGCAGGACACCGAGGATAAGAAAAGTCGAAATCGCCATGGTTGCGCCTCAGGAGTGGTGGTCTGCAGGGTAAAAGGTTTGAAGTTTCGCCACAATCAATACTCGAACTAAAGTCCTAGCTATCCATGCGCTCGCTGTAATCCCAGCTGGTAATCCAGGTGGGCGTGATGCACACCAGGTACTCCTCGCTGGCACGGCTCAGCAGCCAGCGCGCCAGTTTGCTGTCAGTGCTGCCCAGATAACGCAGGATAAGCCCTTCCAGCTGTGCCCCCGCGCCCTCGCGGCCAAGGCTGACCGTACCCTGACCGCGCACACCCCGATAGGGGGCCGTATCGGCAGCGATTTCGAAACCACAGTTGGGGTTCTTGTGCAGCAGGGCAGCAACATGGGACTTGCTGTGAATGGCCAGGTACAGCAACCCGTCTTGGTACTGATACCAGTGGGAAGCCACCAGCGGAAAACCGTTGCTGCCGTTGCAGGCAAGGCGCATGGGGACTTTGGCGCTGATCAGAAATTCAGCCATTTGTACGGGGCTGAAAGCGCTGTCGGGCTTGAGGGGAAGAGTGGGCATGGATGGCTGCTCGATGAAAAATTGTTATTCACGTGGAGTCCAATTAAACAGAAAACCACGGCGCGGCGCAAAGGGGGCGATTATTCAAAGGCCCCCATGGCAAGCTGTCGATTCACTTTACCTGCCTCACATCATCCGCCAGGCGCTCCACCCACAGTGCTGTCGCACCGGCCACGGCAGCGGGCACTGCCAGCAGATTCAACAATGGCGTGGAGGATGCCAGCATGGCTACGGCCCCGAAAGACAGGGATAACCCCCGCTGCCGGGCACAGCGGCGGCGCAAGTGAGCAAAGGAAAGCTGGTTGTTGTCAGCGGCAAAGTCGCTGTTTTGCAGCGCCAGGGACCACGCGCCCCAGAGAAAGTAGAGACCGGGCACCAGCAGGCCTATGCCGGGTATGAAGTAGAGGATCAGCGAGAGCAGCACTACCAGCAGCAGGCGCGGGAGAAAATACAGGAGTTTTTGCACCTCCCGCACCAGTGTGCGCCCGGTGAGCGCCAGCAGGGACCTTAACGTCAGCGCTTCACTCTGTCCCTGGCCGCGCAGATGCAGTTCCACCTGTTCTGCCAGCAAGCCGTAAAACGGCGCTGCGATCAGGTTGCTGATCATGGCAAAACTGAAACCGTACACCAGCAGCCACAGGGCCCCGACGATCAGCCATAGCAGCCACAGTATCCATTCAAGCCAGTCCCCGAGCTGTGCTGTCAGCCAGGTCAGCAGCGCATCGAACTGGTTGATCAGCACGGTGGTCAGCACGGCAAACAGGAGGATGTTGACCAGCAGTGGTATGACCACAAAAGGGCGGATTCGCGGCTGCCACAGGAGTCTGAAGCCCTTCACAAAATAACCTGCGCCACCCATGGTGATGCTCATGGTTTTGGTTTCTCCCTACGCTTGCCTGGATTGTGTCTATCCTGAACACCATTGTATGCATTGCCACAGTAAATTCGATGGCGGCTGGTGAATGCCAGAGGCAGATAACCGGGTTAGACTTTGCGTCCTGATTTGCGACTGGAAGATCGAACAATGGTGGAACTGGCTGGCATCGCCATCAGAAAGAAATCCCGCGCGCCCATGCAGGCGTTGCAGGAGTGCGAAATATCCCTGGCGCGGGGGCTGGCCGGTGATTTTCGCGGCAAGCCGGGCAAACGCCAGGTGACAGTGCTCAGCGAGGAGGCGTGGCTGCGCGCCTGCAGTGAGGTCGGCCAGACGCTGCCGTGGCTCA
>LADM01000084.1 GCA_000961645.1 Gammaproteobacteria bacterium BRH_c0
GTTGGCGAACACCCCGGCAAAGCGCAGGTTGGGGTTGTAGCTGGCCAGGCCATGGGCGACGGCGCCAAAGGTCTGGGCCATGGCGCCAGCATCGATCACCGCCGCCACCGGCAGGCCAAAGCGAATGGCGAGATCGGCACTGCTGGGTGTGCCGTCATACAGCCCCATCACGCCTTCCACCAGGATCAGGTCGGCTTCGCCTGCGGCGTCAAACAGCAGTTGCTGGCACCCGGCATCGCCTACCATCCACAGGTCGAGGGGATACACGGTGTCGCCGCTGGCGCGTTTGTGAATCATCGGATCGAGAAAATCCGGCCCGGTTTTCAGCACCCGCACGCGCAGTCCCTGGCGGCGATGATGACGGGCAAGGGCGGCCACCACCGTGGTTTTGCCCTGACCCGAGGCGGGGGCGGTGATCAGCAGAGCCGGGCAGTGGCGGACATCAGTCATGCTGCGACTGCCCTGTGAGTGATGGTGCCCTGCGGACGATGGCGCCCAGTAGTGCCCGCAGTATCAGCCCCAAAGCGATATAGCCAAGGCAGTAGAACGCATAGCGCGGGAAGTAGCGCGCCACGCCGGCAGCATAATCCGCCAGGGCAGGTGCCGTCACATAGCCGGAAAAGAGGTAAAAACTGCCGTTGGAAATCACAAAGGCTGCGCTCACGCCACAACCGGCCAACAGCGCCAGGCGCAACCATCCTGCGCCGGTATGGAGGGGCAGCTGTGCGCTTTGGCGCCCGGCCCACCACATGGCAAAGTAAGTGGGCAATAAAAACCCGTAGGCCGGCGTGACGCAAAAGCTGCTGACACCCTGAGAGTCGATGGCCCAAAAATCGATGGCAGCAGCCAGCCCGCAGAGGGCGAGGAAGGCCGCCCGCCCGGCCCAGAGGGGCCTGTGCAGGGCAAAGCCAGCGAAGAAAAACACGGCAAGCGATGCATCGGGCAATGTCACCGCAGAGCCAAAGTGATCCATCCGCGTGGCGAGCATCACAAACGCCAGTCCGGGGAGCAGCAGCCAGTGGCTATTATGGCGCGCCGGGGTCGTGTCAGTGGTGTGAGTGTGGTTCATGGTGAAGTCCTTTCAGGTGTCGCAATCAATGAGGGAAACAGCCGCGCCAGATCCAGATGTTGCTCAAGGGTGTCGGCGAGACGGTCGATTTGTTGTTCGCGCAGGGCCTGGTAATCAAAGCCCTTTGCGCTGGTCAATCCGGCCCAGTGCAGCAGGGCACTGGCGGCCTCGGTGCGATCAAACAGGCCGTGCAGATAAGTGCCGAGCACCTGGCCATCGGCGCTGCGCGCACCGTCCGGGCCGTGGGGCAGTTGGGCGACGGGGTTGTCGAGGGCGGGGCCGGTGGAGATGCCGCAGTGGATTTCGTAGCCTTCCACTGCTGCTTCACTGTCGCCAACACACAGACTGCCAGTGATGCGGCGCAGCTGCTTTTCCGGGTAGAGGCGCGTACTCATGGCCAACAGGCCCAGACCGGGGCTTTCGCCCGCTTCGCCTTCGATGCCATCGGGGTCGGCTACTACCTCACCCAGCATCTGGAAACCGCCGCAGATACCCAGCACCTTGCCGCCGTAGCGCAGGTGGCGCAGCACATCGCGGTCCCAGCCGTTGGTGCGCAGGGCGTCGAGATCACCGCGCACATTCTTGCTGCCGGGCAGGATAATCAGGTCGGCAGCGGGCAGGGGGTCACCGCTGCGCACGAACTGTAAATCCACATTGGGGTTGAGCCGCAGGGCGTCAAAATCGGTGTGGTTGCTGGTGCGCGGTAGCACCGGCACCACCACCCTCAAGGGCTCACCTGAGCCAGTTACCTGGCTGGCGTCGATGGCATCCTCCGCTTCGAGGTGAAAGCCGTGCAGATACGGAAGAACCCCCAGCACCGGCTTGCCGGTGCGCTGTTCCAGCCAGTCGAGGCCCGGCTCCAGCAGGGAGATATCGCCGCGAAAGCGGTTGATCACAAAGCCGACCACGCGCTGCTGCTCGCTGGCAGACAGCAGATCGAGGGTGCCCACCAGATGGGCAAACACCCCGCCGCGGTCGATATCGGCAATCAGGATCACCGGGCAGTCCACCGCCTCGGCAAAACCCATATTGGCGATATCGCCAGCGCGCAGGTTGATCTCCGCCGGGCTGCCGGCGCCCTCCACAATCACCGCCTGGTACCGGCTTTTCAGCCGCCCGTAGGATTCCAGCACAGCGCTGCGGGCCACGGCCTTGTAATCGTGGTAATCCCGCGCATCCATATTGGCGAGGGCCGTACCCTGGATAATCACCTGGGCGCCGGTATCGCTGGAGGGCTTGAGCAGCACCGGGTTCATGTCGCGCTGCGGTTCCAGAAAGCAGGCCTGGGCCTGCACTGCCTGGGCGCGGCCGATCTCACCGCCGTCCGGCGTCACCGCACTGTTGAGCGCCATGTTTTGCGGCTTGAAGGGCGCCACGGCAATACCGCGCCGCGCCAGCACCCGGCACAGGCCAGCCACCAGCACACTCTTGCCCGCGTCGGAGGTGGTGCCCTGCACCATCAGGGTGATGCTTTGGCGTGAAAAGTTCTGTTGCGACATGACGCTTGTTCCTCGTGAGGTAGAACCCGGGTGGGCTTACAGCCGGTAAGTCAGCCCCAGCTGCCAGAGGCGGCCATCCTGGTTGTAGCCGTTGTTGAGCTGGTAACCCTTGTCGAACAGGTTCTCTACCTTGACGTTGCCTTCCAGTGCAGTGGTGATCTGGTAGCCCAGGCGCAGGCCCACCGTGGTATAGCCTCCCAGCCACTGGCTGTTGCTGGTGTTGGTGTAGCGCTCATCCTGGCCTTTCACCGCCAGGCCAAGGCTCAGGTCGCCCCAGCTTTTATCGACATTGAGGGTCAGATTGCTGCGGGTGCGCTTTACCAGCCGGTTGCCGGTGTTGGCGTCAATGGGGTCCAGCCAGGTGTAGGCGGCTTCGAGATGCCAGCCCGCCAGGGTGGTGCCCGCCGCCAGCTCGGCGCCGCTGATTTCCGCCTCGCTGACGTTGTAGGGGCGCCACACAAAGTCGGGGCCGGGCGCCCACTCGATCAGGTTTTCCACGTCGTTTTCAAAGTACGCGAGGGACCAGTGCCACAGCTCGTAATGGCCGCGCAGGCTGATTTCGCGGTTCTCCGACTGCTCCGGCATCAGGTCGGGGTTGCCGGCACTGAAGGCGCTGGCGGGCCAGTACAGATCGTTGAAGGTAGGTGCCTTGAAGCCTTCCGCCCAGGTAACCACCAGCAGGTGCTGCTCATTGAGATGAAAACCCAGCGAGGCATTGGCGGTGGTATGGCTGCCGAATTCCTCGTTGTCCTCTTCGCGCAGGCCGAGCACCAGGTCGAGCAGTGACCAGCTGCCCTGGTACTGGGCAAAGGCCGCGCGGTTGTCGCGGGTTTTGACCGGCTGGCCGCTGTCATCCACAAAGGCGCTGCTGGCGGTGACCTCGTCCTCGTAGTAGTCGTAGCCGACAGTGACGATATGGTCCTCCAGCAGGGTGAAATCGTTCTGCCAGAACAGCTGCTGGCGCCGGGTGCGGAAGTTGCCGGTGTTGTGGCCCGGGCTCTTGCTATCGATAGCCCCGTCGTAGTTGTCGCTGTCATCGGTGGCGAGCCCGAGGGAGAGCTGGCTTTGCCAGAAGTCGGTGACCGGCACGAGGCCGCGCAGATTGATGTTCTGCAGACGTGAATCGCTGTAGGGACGGGTGTTGGGACTGAAGGCGCTGTCGTACTCGTTGCGATTGCCGCTTTCGAGAAAGCGCAGGGCAATATCGGCGCCGTTGTCGAACTGGTAGCCGACGCTGGCGTTGATGGATTTGTTGCGGTAGCCGTCTTTGTCGCGGTTGTAGCCGGTGTCGACAATCAGGTTGTCGATACCGTCGGTTTCGAGGTAGGAGCCGTGCACCCCGTAGCGCAGGTTGCCTATGCCGCCGCTGCTGCCCGCCGCCACTTTTTGCAGGCTGTTGCTGCCGGTGGCGGTGGTGACGTAGGTGTCTTGGTTGGCGCTGCCGGGGTTGGTGCTGCCGTCGCGGGTAAACACCTGGATCACCCCGCCGATGGCTTCGCTGCCATACAGGCTGGAGTGGGCGCCGCGCACCACTTCAATGCGCTCGATCTGGTCGGGGTTGAGAAACTGGAAGTTGGCGCTACCGAGGGTGGCGCTGCTCACCCGCTGGCCGTCCACCAGAATCAGGGTGTGGCCGTTGGCGGTGCCACGGGTGTAGAGGCTGGTGGCTGAGCCAGGCCCGCCGCTGCGGCTGATATCGAGGCTCGGGGTCTGCCTGAACACATCCACCAGGTCGAGGGGCTGGCGGGCATCGAGTTCTTCGCGGGAGATCAGTGTTACCGATGCCAGGGAATCCGCCAGCGCCACCGGGGTGCGGGTGGCGGTGACTATTATTTCTTCGTGGCCGCGTACCTGCCCATCAGTGGGGGTGGCAAAGGCGGGCAAGGCTGCGCCAGTCACACAGGCGCCCAGGCAGGTAGCGCCCAGTAGAGCGGGGGTAAAAACAGTGGATCGTTTCATGGGTAGTCCTCAATCGCATTGATCAACACAATGATTGAGGGAGGGGTGAGAGTGGCAAAGCCAAAACGGGACAGGCAGAGAACCACCGACAAAGCCCTCCGCTTCATCGTTGCAGCTACTGCACACCGTGAACGCCGCAGACTGCGACGCTCACCAGGCCGGTTTCGGGCTTGTGACCTCTCCGTTGGAGAGGGCATTTACCGTTGCGGGGGCAGCGGTGGTTTTGTCGCGGGCGGCCACTTCAAAAAAGTTGCCCGGACGCACCACACTTCCCGTTTAACCTGTTCCAGATCATCCCCGGCGAGGGAGATCGAACAGGCACCTGATGCAGGGGGCGGATTGTATAGGCGCTGTCGAGCAAAGGTCAAACGCTGCTATCCGAGTCGGAAAAGGGGTGGAGTGTGTCGCTAAAAGACGGCTTTGACTGGGAATTAACTGCTAACAAGCAGCCTTTGTCGCCGATCATGAATTGCCCGGCTTTACGCTGCGGTGCAAAATTTTTCGCCGGGAAAGCGGGCCGGGTGAATTTCCATGGCAGCAGGAAGGCCAGTGGTATCCTCTACTTGACGCTTTTGCCGTGAAAGCTGAAGCTACGGCCTGCCCATTACTGTGGAATACCCCAATGCAACTATCCAGCAAGCCCGCCGAGTGGCTCGTCTTTAATCCCGCCGAGTGGCTCGTCTTTAATCCCGCCGAGTGGCTCGGTGAAACACTCGGCACCATTGTGCGGGTGATCGTTGAATCCCTGGCCTGGCTGTTTAATTCGTTTGCCGGCGCCGCCGCGGCGTTTATCGAGGGTTTTTCTCGGGCGCTGGGTCTCGATAGCAGCATCCTCAGCGTGATTGCCGTTATCCTTGGACTGTGCTTGATTTACTGGGGTATACGGGCCTTTATTCGCCGCCGCATTGTGGCGGGGGTGATCTGGGTGTTTCTCGGGCTGTGGCTGCTCAGCGCCCTGATCTACTGAGGGTCGCTGCACCCGTAGCCGAACTTTCCAGTCGATACTTTACACATCCATTCGCAAGGAGAATTTTATGGGTTTTGCCTTTACCACTGACCTGCAACTGACCAGCAGCGTGTTCAAGCACGACGGCGCCATCCCTTCAAAACACACCGGCGAAGGGCTGGATGTTTCCCCCGCCATTCAGTGGCAGGGCGCGCCCGCAGGCACAAAAAGCTATGCCATCATCTGCCACGACCCGGATGCGCCGCTGATTTCAGCCAACGGCACTTACGGTTTTGTCCACTGGGTGCTGTACAACATTCCCGGCGCGGTGACCGAGCTGCCCGAAGGGGAGCTCGGTTATACCCAGGGCCAGAACAATTTCGGCAATGCCGGTTACAACGGCCCGATGCCCCCCGAGGGCCACGGTCAGCACAAGTACTATTTCTGGGTGCTGGCACTGGATGCCGAGCTGAACCTGCCCGCCGGTCTCGACCTGTGGCAACTGCTGGCCAAGATTGAACCCCACACCCTGGGCATGAACCGCCTGGTGGGTACCTATCAGCGCGGCTGAGATTGAACTGAAGCCTGAGGCGGGCGGGCCTGTTCTGCCCGGCCTGTCTGCCTCAGCCCGGCAAAGTGACACGCATAAGATGGGTAGCACAGCCATGAAAAAATCCCTGTTAACCCCAACGCTTGCCGCCAGCTTGCTGCTGGCCCTTACCGCCTGTGATCCCCATGCCGGGCATCCCGATCAGGCTGGTGATGCTGGCCCATCTCCTGTCTCGGGTTATGTCAGCGATATGTCGCGCTTTGACAGTTTTATCGCCACCAGGCCCACTCCGGAGCAGTTCCGCCATGTCTACCCCGATGTGCAGCTGGTGATGCCCGGTGATATCACCACTCGGGAATATCGCAGCAACAACAGCCGCTATTACGCCGAGCTGGATGAGAGCGGGCGTATTATCGGTGGCAGTTTTCAGTAGCATCCGCGCGGCAACAGCCAATACCTACGGAGCATAACCATGAGCGATCAATCCGCACCCAAACAATCCCTGTTCGATAACGGCCTGCCTGATTTCATGAAGGAGCACATGCAGCGCTATCTCGCCACAGACGGCGCCGACGGCCATATCTGGAACGGCGCGCCGACCCTGCTGCTCACCACCACCGGGCGCAAATCCGGTGCGCCGCGCATGTTGCCGCTGATCTATCAGCCCGACGACAAGGGCAATTTTGTGGTGATCGCCTCCCGTGGCGGCGACGATGTCCATCCCGGCTGGTACCTCAACCTGGTGGCCCATCCCGAGGTGCAGGTGCAGGTCAAGGACAAGAAATTTACCGCGCGTGCACGGGAGGCCACCGCCGCAGAGCGCGGCCCACTGTGGGAGAAAATGTGCAGCGTCTGGCCCGACTACAACAAATATGCCCAACAGACCGAACGCCATATTCCGGTGGTGGTGCTGGAGCCGGTTTGATTCCAGTGGTGGGTGGTGCAGATCAAAAACCCGAACCTGAGTAACAGGCGGCACTAATAGGAACAACAAGGAACAGCAAGGAACAGCACCATGCCCCTCCAGCTTCACAGCTTTATCGGACTGTTCCTGCTCATGATGCTGTGCTGGCTTACGGGTTCGCGCAGTGCCGTTTCGCGCCGCGTGGTGGTGGGCGGTGTGCTGATGCAGTTCGTTATTGCCCTGGTGCTGCTGCGGGTGCCGCAGTCCCAGGACCTGTTTATCGTGCTCAACAGCATGATGCATGCGCTGGAGCACGCCACCCTGCAGGGCACCAGCCTGGTGTTTGGTTATCTTGGTGGCGGTGAGGCACCGTTCACCGCAACGCGGCCACAGCACGTTTTTATTCTCGCCTTTCGCGCATTGCCACTGGTGCTGGTGATCAGTGCGCTGTCGGCGTTGCTGTTCCACTGGCGCATACTGCCGCTGATCGTGCGGGGATTTTCCTGGCTGCTGAACAAAAGCCTGGGTATCAGCGGCCCGCTGGGGGTGGGCGCCACCGCCAATATCTTTCTCGGCATGGTCGAGTCGCCACTGCTGATCCGACCCTACCTGCGCAACCTGCACCGGGGCGAACTGTTCGCAGTGATGGTGTGCGGCATGGCCACGGTGGCGGGCACGGTGATGGTGCTCTACGCCAGTATTCTCACGCCGGTCATCCCCAATGCTCTCGGCCATGTGATGACCGCCTCCCTGATCTCGGCTCCCGCAGCACTCACCCTGGCCGCCCTCTACCATCCCTGGCCAGCTGGGCAAAGTGATCTGCCCGCGCTGCCCGGCGAATACGACAGCGCCATGGATGCCGTCACCACCGGCACGGCGCGGGGGCTGCAATTGTTGCTTAACATCATCGCCATGCTGGTCGTGCTTGTGGCCTTGGTGGCGCTCACCAACCTGATGCTCGGCCTGCTGCCCGAAGCGGGCGGGCAAGCAGTCAGTTTGCAACGCCTGTTCGGCTGGCTGTTTGCCCCGCTGGCCTGGCTGATGGGTATGCCCTGGAGTGAAGCACTGGTGGCCGGGCAATTCCTTGGCACCAAGGTGGTACTCAACGAACTCGTTGCCTTCCTCGACCTGGCTGCCCAAGAAAATATTGCACTCAGCGAGCGCAGCCACTTGCTGCTCACCTACGCCCTCTGCGGTTTTGCCAACTTCGGCAGCCTGGGCATCATGATCGGCGGCCTCGCCACCCTGGTGCCCGAGCGCAAGCGCGAGATCGTTGCGCTCGGTTTGCCCTCTGTGTGGGTGGGGTTGCTGACAACGCTGGCAACTGGCGCGGTGGTGGGGGTGATTGTTTGAAAGGTAAACGCATTGGGTTGGATGGTTTCTGCATCGACAGCCCACATCCTGTGACATCACTCGTCTCCAATCCATCAACCAGGAGAAACTCGCCGCCCTGGCCGAACTCAAGCAATTCTTGCTGCAAAAAGCCTTTTCTGGTGAACTCACAGCAGTCAGAGAAACAATCACTGAAACCCTCACGGAGGAGGAAGCCCCATGACCCTTGAAAGCAAAACCCCCATTGTTATCTATGAGAGCATCGACAAGGCGGTGGAAGTCCGTTTGGACACGGATAAGGAAACCATCTGGCTGACCCAGGCGCAAATGGCTGAGCTGTTTGATGTAAAGCCGCAGAACGTCACGATGCACCTCAAAAATATCTACGCGGAAGGGGAGCTGGTAGAGCAGACAACCTGTAAGGATTTCTTACAAGTTCAGCAGGAAGGAGTGCGAGCGGTCAACCGCCTGCGCAAGCACTACAGCCTGGATGCCGTGATTTCTGTCGGGTATCGAATCAGTTCGGCCAGGGCGACC
>LADM01000087.1 GCA_000961645.1 Gammaproteobacteria bacterium BRH_c0
GAAACGGGAAACTCAACACCCACTGACGCATGGGTTGTTCAGGCAGTACTTCATCAACCAGCAAGGCGGCACTTTCGGCCATCCGCCGCGCCCCACAGCTCGGGCAGAAACCGCGACGCTTACAGCTGAAAGCGACCAGGTGCTCGGCGTGGCAAGACTCGCAGCGAACCCGTAGAAAGCCATGCTCCAGCCGCCCGCATTGGAGAAATTCTTCAAATTCCCGTTGCACATAGCCCGGCAATTCCTTTCCCTGCTCTGCCATAAGCGCAGCGAATGCCGGGTAATACTCGTCAACGATCTGATAGAGAAGGGTTTGCTCGGGTCGGTGGCTCTGGTAACGACCAGTATCCCGATCCCGGCTGGCCGTCCTGGCCGCCACATGAGGCATGTTCCGCGTCCTTGCAATACTGTGTTTACATACAGTCTATCGCTTAGCGGAAAGTTCTTTTACCCTCAGCCGAAATGCCTGCCGTTGCTAGACATTGCCAGCCAGTGCCCGTCACTCCCACTCTGCCAGGCTCTGGCAGAGAAGGATATAAAAGGTTCGGAACGCTTTAAAATAATGGAACGCAAACTATACCGGGGCATTATGACACCCTCGATGCTGGTCGCCATTACTCCGGGTTTATGGATGCTGATTGATCGCTGGGACCCTTATTTTAAAACCGCTACCTGGATGCATATCAAACTGACCCTGGTGATTTTATTACTGGCCTACCACCACCTTTGCGGACGTTTTTTAAAACAATTTTCCCAGGATAAAAACAGCCGTTCCGAGCGTTTTTATCGCGCCTTCAATGAGGCGCCGGTTTTAATTCTTGTGGCCGTGGTCGTTCTGGTTACATTAAAGATGCCTGCTTAAGAGCCCATGCAACCGCCCGTAAACTTGCCTGATCCCGATTCTGACCATCTCCGGAGCCCAGCCCCATGGCTACGCAACTTAAACAATTCAACAGCAATAACGAATACTATTTCCAGGAAGGCTGCTTTATTATCGAATGCAGTAATAGCGCGGATGACCCTGCTGTTTCCATCGCCCGGGCCCGGGTTGGAGCAGGCAAAACGACTCGCTGGCACCGTCTTCTGAATACCACTGAGCGCTATCTGATTCTATCCGGAACCGGTATCGCTGAAACAGAAGATCAACCAGCCACCACCCTGACCCAGGGAGATGTTCTGATAATACCCGCTGGTCACGCTCAGCGAATTCATAATCCCGGGAACAGTGATTTAGTCTTTCTGGCCATTTGTAGCCCACGTTTTGAGGTCCGGAACTATCAAGATGTAGAAGGTTTGGTTTAAAATTAGCCATTTGCATTTACCCACCTGAAGGATATCAAATGATGCTGCACCGTATTGTTGTCGTTGGCGGAGGTGCCGGCGGGTTGGAATTAGCAACCATGCTGGGCAATAAAGCCGGTAGAAAGCGGTTGGCAGAAGTCACTCTGGTTGACGCCAACATGACTCATCTGTGGAAACCCAAATTACATGAAGTGGCTGCCGGGGTGCTAAACGCGGACCTGGATGAGCTTAACTATGTTGCTCATGCTAAACGCCACAATTTTCGCTTTGTCATGGGCCGTATGTCTGGCCTGGACCGGGAAAGCAAAGAATTAGTTTTAGCCCCGCATTACAACAATGATGAAGAAGTCCTGCCGGAACGACGCTTATCCTACGATACCCTGGTGGTGGCAATCGGCAGCAAAACCAACGACTTCGGAACCAAGGGGGCGGCTGAGCACTGCATTTTTCTGGACCAGCGTAAGGCAGCTGAAGATTTCCATCACCGCTTTCTGAACCAATATCTCAAAGCCAGCCAAACCCATTCCGTTGAGGAGCACCATTGTAATATTGCGATTATTGGTGCAGGTGCCACCGGCGTTGAGTTGGCGGCAGAGCTGAATCATTCTGCCCACGAACTGGTCAGCTACGGTTTCGATCAAATCAAGCCTGAAAATTTAACCATCACCATTGTTGAAGCGGCCCAGCGGGTGCTGCCGGTATTGTCTGAAAAGGCCTCGGTAGCCATTTTGCGCCAACTGGAAGATTTGAACATCCGTGTCCTGACCAATGAAATGGTCACGGAAATAACCGATGAGGGGCTGCATACCAAAAGCGGGAAATTTATTCCGGCGTATTTGAAGGTATGGAGCGCAGGCATTAAAGCACCGGAGTTTCTGAAGAACCTGGCGGGATTAGAAAGTAGCCGGATAAACCAGCTTATCGTCAAACCCACTTTGCAAACGACTCTGGACGACCATATTTTTGCACTGGGCGATTGTGCTCAATGCCCTCGCCCGAACGCTGACACGCCGGTGCCGCCCAGGGCACAATCCGCACACCAGCAAGCAAAATTACTGGCAAAATCATTAACCGGATCCCTGAAAGGAAAACCGTTACTGACGTTCCGCTATGAAGACAATGGATCGCTGATTTCCCTGAGCAAGTACAGCAGCGTCGGCAACATTATGGGTAATCTGAGCAAGGATTTTACGTTCGAGGGTAAGGTTGCGCGATGGATGTATGTGACGCTGTATCGCATGCACCAATTCACTTTGCATGGCCCCATGCGCACGTTGCTATTGATCATACGAGATAGAATTAACCGACGGGCTAGCCCCAATCTGAAGCTACATTAACCTGAAGTTAAGTGAACAAAACAAAACAGAACAAAAAAATACTCGCCATGGCAGCCCAATCTGCTACATGGCGAGCGCATTTAATGCACAAATGCTAGAAGAGAAGATGGCTGGATTGTTATCCAACCAGGTGCTATTTGATCAAACCGGTTTCGCTTTGACTGATTAGTCACAAAGCACATTGTATTAAATTCAGGCGCAGATGCAACTGACCATTAGTAACAAGTTAATTGGCGAAACCGATCATTGAGGCCTAAAAGCGGATATCCGTTGATCTTCGCAGGACTGACGCAGACACACTTTTCAGGGAGCGCGATTTTATGCGATCGGCTTTCATTCCTATGTCCCTGTGTTGCCGCGTAATTGCCCCGCCCGGTTAAAGAGCATTGCCTGCTATATCCCGGCTCACACGGGTAATTTGCTCCGCCAGAAAGCAGGTTGCGGGGCCGGCAGCATCTTTATCCTTATAGATCAAATATAGATGGCCAAAGCGACTTCCGCCCTCCTCCATGTCCAGCGCCTGCAATTCGCCGCGACGCAAATCATTTTCAATCTGAAGTTTAGGCACCCAGGCAAAACCCAACCCCTGCTTGAGGGCTTTAATCGATGTCGTCAGGTTGGTCACCGTCCAGCGTTGCTCGGCTTCAAGCCAGGGCGCACTAAGCCTGCGCTGGGGGCCGGAATCTCGTGTCACTAACTGACGTTGCTGCTTTAAATCCTGTAGCGTGACCTCGCGATCCAGGGCATTCAACGGATGCTCCGGACTGGCGACACAAACAAATTCCAGCCGCAATAAGGGCTCCCCGGCAAATCCCTGGGGCACGCTGGCAGAGACCAAAAGATCTAATTGCCCGCTTAGCAATAAATCCTGGCCACCTGACAGCACCGACTCCACCAATTCGACCCGCGTATCAGGGTAACGCTGGGAAAATTGCGCCAACACGCACAATAACTCATTGTAAGGGAATACCACATCTACCGAGACATCAATGCGCGCCTCTATCCCCTGAGACATATTCTCTGCAATTTTTTCCAGTGAAATGGCGCTATCGAGTAACTGCCTGGAGCGTCGTAATAACACCTCGCCTTCTTTCGTCAGGTAAGCTTTGCGACCTTTTACCCTGAGCACCTTAACTCCCAGCACCTGCTCCAGCTTTTGTACTGAATAACTGAGGGTGGATTGTGTTTTGTGAATTTTTTCAGACGCTTGGGCGTAACCGCCATATTCCACCACCGCCTGAAAGGCACGCCATTGCTCGAGCGTAACCTTGGGAATTGATATTCCGGACACAATCAAACCTCCATTTGAGATACTCTCAACCACTTAACATTCGAATATTTCGATATTATTGTCCGAATTTATCCAATTTTAAATCTATTTATTCGAATTAAAATAGCTTCATAACCTGATCAAAACGAATCCGGAACACACTACCGAATGGAGCCGACCATGAACTTACTTCACATCAGCAGCAGCCTTTTCAGCGACCAGGGCAATTCCAAACAGCTCGCTAACCACTATATTAGTCAGTGGCTTGAGCAACACCCGGGTGGACAGGTGACGGAACGCGACCTGGGTAAAGAGCCGGTGCCACATCTGGACAACCTAACCCTGATGGCCAATATCACCGCCGCCGATAAGCGTACCGCAGAACAGCAGGCTCAAGCCCGCCTGGCGGATACATTGATAGAAGAGCTGATGCAGGCCGACATTCTGGTATTAAGTGTGCCGATGTACAATTTCGGCATTCCTTCCACCCTGAAAGCCTGGATTGATAACGTGGCCCGTGCCGGCACCACCTTCAAATACACAGCAACCGGCCCGGTGGGCTTGGTAAACGACACTAAAGCGGTTGTGCTGACAGCCCGGGGCGGAGCCTATTTCGAGACCCCCAACGACACCCAAACGCCCTATCTGAAAACGTTACTGGGCTTTCTGGGAATCACGGATGTGCAGTTTGTTTATGCTGAGCGTTTGAATATGGAACCGGAAAAAGCGCCGGAAATCATGAGCACCGCCAAAGCCGAAGCTGAAAAGCTGGCAGCCAGCGCCTGAATTAAGCAAATGAAACAGACACCCGAAAAACCCCTTCAAGGAGGGCTCGTCATGACCACTATTTTACATCGCATACCGGCTCAACCCGCTTCCGATGGCGCGGGTGTCAAAATCAAAAGGGTTTCACAGGGAAGAAATTTCCACATCCTGGATCCGTTCCTGATGATCGATGAAATCCGCTCGGAGGCAGCTGGCGACTACGCGGCCGGATTTCCGTCACACCCCCACCGGGGGTTTGAAACCATAACTTATATGCGCCAGGGTCTGCTGGAACACCAGGATCATCTAGGCAATCGGGGTGTAATCGAAAGCGGTGGTGCGCAATGGATGACTGCTGGACGAGGTGTTATTCATTCGGAAATGCCTTTGCAGACAGAAGGTTTTTTTCATGGGTTTCAGTTGTGGTTAAATTTGCCCGCAAAAGAAAAAATGCGCGATGCGGAGTATCACAATCTGGTGACCGGTGACATCCCGTTGGTACAACAGGGCACACATCAGGTCCGGGTTTTAGGTGGTCGCTACCCTGCCGGTAACGATATAGTGACCGGCCCGATCGGAGACAGAACTACGGATCCTCATCTGTGGGATATTGAGTTGAATGATACTAGCGACCTGAGCTTTAAACTGGACCCGGGTTTAAAAGTGCTGCTGTTTGTGTACGAAGGAAAACTCACAGTGAATGGCGATCCCTTGTTTCAGCATCAGCTGGTAACCATCAGCGCAGATACCCCAATGACCCTAAAAGCTGAACAACCCGCCAAATTGTTACTGCTTGGTGGCCGCCCTCTTGCAGAACCGGTTGCTCAATATGGGCCCTTTGTAATGAACACCCGTGAGCAAATCGAAGAGGCGATAAATGATTATCAAGCGGGAACATTAACCGGCACCTGAATCAGTTCAAACGGTAGATACTGTTAGAACAGACCCTGTCATGCGCCGATCTGCTTATGCATAAACGCTACTACCTGATCGTAAGCTTTACGGGTCGGGTGGTCCGGCTTGTTGACAAAATCCACCGTCAGGGTCGAATGGGCACGCAACGGAATTTTGTGTTTATTAAATAAAGACGAATCAATGTCAATGCGCTGAAAACGCTCACCGAACAGATCCTCCAGATAATCAAACCGGGCGCGCGGACACATAACATCATTGGTAAATCGCACTCCCAACACAGACACATCATCCTGTTCGGAGCGGGACTGTGCTGCCGCCAGATCTTGAGGCGTCACGCCCAACGAACGGCGGGCTTTACGACCCAGCATACCATCCAGGCTACGTATAGGAAGAATAAACGCCCTTTTCACCCAAGTCCAACAGCTTTGGACCGCAGTTGACTCTTTCGACACCCCTGCGATGCAACCCAATCCGGCTGACGGGGAGCCAGCAACGCTGAAAATTTACCCTCCTCTTTCCCACTAGCGGCTCCTTTTCCGACAACCAGCACGGCGGATCCCTGCCGCGGCGCTGTGAACG
>LADM01000039.1 GCA_000961645.1 Gammaproteobacteria bacterium BRH_c0
CAGGGGCGGAAAGTCGCGGCCCCAGGCTTTGCCGGTGGCGGGATTGATGGCGCGCGGCCCGGTACTGCCATGACAGCCGCCGATATTGTTGAGGGCCACTACGTAAAAGCGGTTGGTGTCGATGGGTTTGCCGGGGCCGATATACTCATCCCACCAGCCGGGTTTTTTGTCCTCCGGGGTGTGAAAACCGGCGGCGTGGTGATGGCCGCTCAGGGCATGACAGATCAACACCGCATTGCTGGCCGCCCGATTCAGCTCTCCGTAGGTTTCCACCACCAGATCAAAGTGCGGCAGGATGCGGCCACAGGCCAGCTCGAGGGGTTCCTCGAAGTGGATGATCCGCGGCTTGACCAGGCCTACAGAGTTGGTGGGGAAGCGGTTATTCATAGGGGACGTATTCTACATGGAAAAGCGCAGACTCAAATCTCTCCCTTCTCCCGCCTCTCATTTCCCAGGGACAGATAGGGTAATGGGAAACGGGGAACGAGAGACGGCAAGTCGCTAATCCACGGTAATAATCTTCAGGGTATTGGTCTCCCCCATCTTGCCGAACACATTGCCGTAGGTGGTCAGCACCTTGTCGCCGGGCTGGAGTGCGCCGGTGCCCTTGAGGGTCTCAATGGCGGCGGACAGGGTGGCGTCGATGTTGCTGGTCTGATCCGGCACCGGCATGGGAATTACGCCGCGGTATAGACACATGGCGCGCAGCGCAGGGCTCTGGCGCGAAATACCGTAGATGGGTATGCCGGAGCGAATGCGCGACATCCACAGCGGGGTATTGCCGGTCTCGGTGAGACAGAGGATGGCCTTTACCGAGCCGAGGTGGTTGGCGGTATACATGGCCGCCATGGCGACCGCTTCGTCGGTGCGCTGGAACTGGATATCCATGCGGTGGCCGGAGGTGCGGTTGGAGGGCTGTTTCTCGGCGCCGAGGATAATCCGGGTCATGGCCTCGACCACCTTGACAGGGTGTTTGCCTGCTGCGGTTTCGGCGGACAGCATCACCGCATCGGTGCCGTCCAGCACGGCGTTGGCCACATCGAACACTTCGGCGCGGGTGGGCAGCGGGCTTTCGATCATGGTTTCCATCATCTGGGTGGCGGTAATCACCGTGCGGTTGAGCTGGCGTGCACGCAGGATCATCTTCTTCTGGATGCCAATCAGTTCGGCATCGCCGATTTCCACCCCCAGGTCGCCGCGCGCCACCATCACCACGTCGGAGGCGATGATGATGTCGTCGAGAGCAGCGTCGGTGGCAACCGCTTCGGCGCGCTCCACCTTGGCGACAATGCGCGCCATGCAGCCCGCCTCTTCAGCAGCCTTGCGGGCAAAGCGGATATCGTCCCCGGAGCGCGGGAAGGAGACGGCGAGAAAATCCACCTCCAGCTCGGCGGCGAGGCGAATGTCACTGTAATCCTTGTCGGTAAGGGCCGGAGCCGAGAGGCCGCCGCCCAGCAGGTTGATGCCCTTGTTGGCGCTCAACAGGCCGCCGGTACGCACCCTGGTAATAACCTTGCCGCTCTCAACCCGGTCGATAGACAGCTCCAGGCGGCCATCGTCGAGCAGCAATAACTGCCCCGGCTTGCAGTCATCGATCAGGGCGGCATAGGTGACGCCAACCTGGTGTTGGTCGCCATCCTTCGGCCCCAGGGCTGTATCGAGGGTGAAAATATCACCGACCTCCAGGGTGACGGGGCCATTGGCAAAACCGGCAATGCGGATCTTCGGGCCTTGCAGGTCGCCCAGAATGGCCACCTGGGTGCCGAGGACCAGGGCGGCGGCACGGATCTGCTCGCAGCGCTGGCGGTGGTCGTCGCCACTGCCGTGGGAAAAGTTGAGGCGGAACACATTGGTCCCGGCGCGGATCAGGGCTTCGATGGTGCCCTGGTCAGAGCTGGCGGGGCCGAGGGTGGCAATGATTTTGGTGCGCTTTTGCATCCGGAGGGGCCTTTGCGAGGGGGTGGTGGGCAAGTGGTGCATTGTACTCAAGTTGATTGCGGAAAGTGTGCCGGGCAGCGGGGCTGGGCAACACCGCTCAGGGCTGGCAGGGAAAATCGTCCGGCAGCCTGTCGAGCCCGTCGATGAGCAGCGTCTTGAAACGGCTGCTGTGACCCCGCACCAGCGTCACCCGGCTTTTGGCCACGCCGAGGGTTTTGGCGAGGAAACGGATCAGCTGCTCATTGGCCTTGCCATCCAGCGGCGGCGACGCCACCTGCACCTTGAGGCGGCCGTCGTGGATGCCAACAATGGCATCGCGGGAAGCCTTGGGCTGGATATGGCAGTGCAACAGCAGATTGCCACGGTCTGTTGCCACAAAACTCACCGTCTGCGTGTCAGAAGCCCGGTACAGCCCAGCCGGGCAGTTGCGATGCGTTGGCTGCGTGGGTAACAAAAATGCGGAACATGTTGAGCACCAGGAATACCAGGATCGGCGACAGATCCAGCCCGCCCAGGTTGGGCAACAGCTTGCGGAACGGCGCCATTACCGGCTCCATCAGCTGCCACAGCAGGGTGACCACCGGGTGCTGATTGTTGGGTGCCACCCAGCTGAGAATAATGGCCGCCAACAGGCCGTAGATATAAATATTGATCAGCATCGAAATGATGCCCAGCACACCCCACCACAGCACATAAAGCACATTGATCAGGGCATTGCCATTCAGCGAGGCGGTAAGCTGGATAGCCAGCCACTGCAACAGCAGGGCCAGGATCAGGCTGGCAAAATCGAGTTTGCCGTAGGCCGGGAACAGCTTGCGCAGCGGCGCCAGCAGCGGCAGCGTGGCCTTGTGGGCAAACTGCGATACCGGGTTGTAGAAGTTGGCCCCGCACAGCTGCAACAGAAAGCGCAGCAGGATGACCACCAGGTAAATGGTGGCCAGGGACTGGATCAGGAAGGTGCCGACGTCGGTAAAGGCATTCATGTCAGGGTTCGCTTATTGGGTGAATTCACTGGCCATTTCCCGCGCCCGGATTTGTGCCGCCGCCATGGCGTCGGCTACCAGGCGTGGCAGGTCACCAGCCAGGAAGGTATTGATGGCGCGTTCTGTGGTGCCGGCAGGGGAGGTGACCCGGCGCCGCAATTCGGCGGCGTCCACGTCACTTTGCGCGGCCATTGTTGCGGCCCCCAGCGCGGTTTGCAAGGTCAGCAGGCGCGCCGTTTCGGGACTCAGGCCCTGTGCGATCCCGGCTTTTTCCATGGCTTCAATCAGCAGGAAAAAGTAGGCCGGGCCGCTGCCGGACAGAGCGGTCACGGCATCGATATCCGCTTCCTGCTCAAGCCAGGCGATTTCGCCGACAGCGGCAAACAGGTCGCTGCTGAGGGACTTCTGGGCGCTGGTTACCCGCGGAGATGCGTACAGGCCGGTGGCGCCCATATGCACCAGGGCGGGGGTGTTGGGCATGCAGCGCACAATGGGCATCTCCGCGCCCAGCCAGTCTTGCAGGGCCTGCACAGGAATGCCCGCGGCGATGGACACGACCACAGGCCTGTGGCTCAGGTGGGGTGCCAGCGCCGTGGCTACCTGCTTCATGACCTGCGGCTTGACCGCCAGCACGACCACATCGGCGGCGGCGCAGGCGGCGCCATTGTCGGCAAAAGTGACAACCCCGAAGCTGTCCTTGAGGCGCTGGCGCGCCTCTTCCAGCGGCTCGCTGACGCGAATGGATGCCGGGGCATAGCCTTGCTCCACCAGGCCGCCAATAAGACTGGATGCCATGTTGCCGCCGCCAATAAAAGCAATGGTTGCTGTATTCAAGCTGTTCTCTCTCTATGAAGTTTGCTGGCGGTTGCGTTCGCCAAAAATCGCTGTGCCCACTCTCACCAGGGTCGAGCCTGCGGCGACGGCGGCTTCGAGGTCGCCGGACATGCCCATGGACAGGGTGTCCAGCGCCGCCAGCGCAGGGGACCGGGTGCGTAGGGTAGCAAGCAGTTGCGCGAGGTGAAAGAACGGCGTGTCGTTGGCCGCCATATTGAGGCTGTCAGCAGCGCTGACAGGCGCCGGTATCGCCATCAGCCCGCGCAGTTGCAGCCGGGGCAATTGCAGGATGTGGCGCGCCAGGTCCTCCACTTCGTCTGGAGCAACGCCGGACTTGCTGTCTTCACCGTCGATATTGACCTGGATGCAGATGTTGAGCGGTGGCAATGATGCAGGCCGTTGGTCGCTCAGGCGCTGGGCGATCTTGAGCCGGTCAACAGTCTGTACCCAGTGAAAATGTTCGGCCAGGGGGCGGGTTTTATTCGACTGGACCGGGCCGATAAAATGCCAGCAGAGGTCCAGATCCTGCAGTTGGGCCATTTTATCCAGCGCCTCCTGCAGGTAATTTTCGCCAAAATCCCGCTGCCCGGTTTGTCGCACCGCGCGAATGCTGGCAGCGGGCTGGCCCTTGCTGACCGCCAGCAGCGCGATAGCGTCAACGCGATCAGCCCGGGCGGCCGCATTTGACAGTCTTTGGCGAACCCGCTTGATGTTGAGTGCAAAATTCGTCATATACTTGGTACTGTGATTACTCGGTAAGGTGCAGGATTGCCCTTCGGGCACTCAAAAAGACTCAATAACACACGGGATTTTCTGATGGATATCACGGAATTACTGGCATTCAGTGTGAAGCAGGGCGCATCAGACCTGCACCTGTCAGCTGGCTTGCCCCCCATGATCCGTATCGATGGCGACATCCGTCGCATCAACCTGCCGCCGATGGATCACAAGCAGGTGCACAGTTTGATTTACGAGATCATGAATGACAAGCAACGCCGGGATTACGAGGAATTTCTCGAAACAGACTTTTCCTTTGAGGTGCCCGGTGTGGCGCGCTTCCGGGTCAATGCATTCAACCAGAATCGCGGCGCAGGCGGTGTATTCCGTACCATTCCCTCGCGGGTGCTGACCCTTGAAGATCTGGGGCTGGGCAATATTTTCCGCGAAGTATCCGTATTGCCCCGCGGTCTGGTGCTGGTGACCGGCCCCACCGGTTCGGGCAAAAGTACCACCCTGGCGGCGATGGTCGACTATATCAACCAGAACCGCTATCTCCACGTCCTCACCATTGAGGACCCCATCGAATTCGTCCACGAAAGCAAAAAGTGCCTGGTCAACCAGCGCGAGGTCCACAAGGACACCCACGGTTTCAACGAGGCCCTGCGTTCAGCATTGCGGGAAGACCCCGATATCATCCTGGTGGGGGAGATGCGCGACCTGGAAACCATCCGCCTGGCGCTCACCGCCGCTGAAACCGGCCACCTGGTGTTTGGCACCCTGCACACCACCTCGGCGGCAAAAACCATCGACCGCATCATCGACGTGTTCCCGGCGGCAGAAAAGGACATGGTGCGCTCCATGCTGTCGGAATCCCTGCAGGCGGTGTTTGCCCAGACTCTGATGAAGAAAATTGGCGGTGGCCGTGCCGCCGCCCACGAGATCATGATCGGCACCCCGGCCATTCGCAACCTGATCCGCGAGGACAAGGTGGCGCAGATGTACTCCTCGATCCAGACCGGCGCATCCCACGGCATGCAGACCATGGACCAGTGCCTGCATAAAATGGTCAAGCAAAAAATCGTCTCGCGGGAAGTGGCGCGCGAAAAAGCCAAGGTGCCCGATGATTTCTGATCTGCGTCAGGCGCTTGGCATTTATTTGATAACTGAAAGGTTTGCTACAGATGGACATTGACACCCTGCTCAAACTGATGGTGGACAAGAACGCCTCGGATCTTTTTATTACCGTCGGCGTGCCGCCTTCCATCAAGATCAATGGCAAGGTGTTGCCGGTGGGGAAAAGCGCCCTCACGCCAGACATGTCCCGCGACATTGTCGAGGGCATCATGGATGAGGAGCAGCGGCGTGAGTTCAACCGCACCAAGGAGCTGAATTTTGCCATCGCCTCCCAGTGGGGCGCGCGCTTTCGGGTCAGCGCCTTTTACCAGCGCAATGATGTGGGCATGGTGCTGCGCCGCATCGAGACAGTGATTCCCACCGTGGATGAGTTGCAACTGCCGCCCATCCTCAACGAGCTGGTCATGGCCAAGCGCGGCATCATTGTTTTTGTCGGCGCCACCGGTACCGGCAAATCCACCTCCCTGGCGGCCATGATCGGGCACCGCAACCGCAACACCAAGGGTCATATCATCTCCATTGAGGATCCCATCGAGTTTGTCCATCAGCATGAAGGCTGTATTGTCACCCAGCGCGAGGTGGGGGTGGACACGGATTCCTTCGATGTGGCACTGCGCAACACCCTGCGCCAGGCCCCGGACGTCATCCTGATCGGCGAGATCCGCACCCGCGAAACCATGGAGCACGCCATCACCTTTGCCGAGACCGGGCACCTGGTGCTGACGACACTGCACGCCAACAATGCCAACCAGGCGCTCGACCGGATCCTGCACTTTTTCCCGGCTGAGCGTCATCCCCAGCTGTGGATGGACCTGTCTCTCAACCTGCGCGCCATGCTGGCCCAGCAGCTGGTGCCCACCGTGGATGGCAAAGGGCGCCGTGCCGCTGTTGAAATCATGATCAATACGCCGCTGGTGTCCGACCTGATACGCAAAGGCGAAGTGCACAAGCTCAAGGAGCTGATGACGCGCTCCACCGAGCAGGGTATGCAAACCTTCGATCAGGCCCTCTACAAACTCTACAGCGAGGGGCTGATCTCCTATGAAGATGCCCTAGCCTATGCGGATTCGAAAAATGACCTGCGCCTG
Source organism: Gammaproteobacteria bacterium BRH_c0 (assembly GCA_000961645.1). Classification (GTDB taxonomy): domain Bacteria; phylum Pseudomonadota; class Gammaproteobacteria; order Pseudomonadales; family Porticoccaceae; genus NAT127. Next base: position 6,698 of record LADM01000039.1, read on the forward strand.
CTGATCAAACTCAAAAACGACACCAGCGCCGATTACCTGTCACAAACAGCGGATGACATGATTGTGGAAGAGGATGATCCGTTGCAGAGTTTCCATTTCTACAAGCCCTGAGGCATTGGGGTCACTTCTCAGGGTCATTTCTCAGGGTCGCCTTTCAAGGCGACAGGGCATAATCCGGATTGGCGAGCCAGGTTTCGAGGATGACCTGGGCCGCCAGGTCGTCCACCGGATTCTTGCGGTAATTGTGCGCCTCCGCACCGCGGCGAACCTCACGGGTTTTCGCTTCGCGGGACGAAAGTCGCTCGTCGACCATTTTCACCGGCAATCCGTAGCGGCCCTGCAGGCGGCGGGCAAATTTGCGCGCGCGCAGGCAAAATTCACTTTCACTGCCATCCATGTTGAGGGGCAATCCCACCAGTAACAGGGTTGGCTGCCAGCGGGTGATCACGTCTTCTACTGCCTGCCAGTCGGGCTGGCCGTCGCGGGCCTTGAGCACCGCCACCGGTGAGGCGCTGCCGGTCAGTGTCTGGCCGACAGCGCAACCGATAGATTTGAGTCCGTAATCAAAGGCCAGAGCAGTGACTATCTTGTCCTTGTCGCTCGGCTGTACTGTGGGGTCGTCAGGCATGGCCTGCCTGGATGCTCAGCCGGTCGAGGTCGAAACCGATCTTGGCGGCAGCGGCGCGGGCGCGTTCGTTGAAGGGGATGCCGAACATGATCAGCGGGTCGGCGGGGATGGTCAGCCAGGCGTTGTCAGCCAGCTCCTGTTCCAGCTGCCCGGCACCCCAGCCGGCATAGCCGAGGGTGAGGTAGCTGTCGCTGGGGCCCTTGTTGCGGGCAATGTCGAGAATAATGTCGCGCGAGGCGGTGAGGCTGATATCGGCGGAGATCTCCACGGTGGATTCCCAGTGGGTGGCGGTGGTTTTGTGCAGCACGAAGCCCCGCTCCCGTTGCACCGGCCCGCCCGACAGCAGCGGTTTGCGCCCCAGTTCCTCGGAATAGGCCAGCTCGAGTTCGTCAAACACCCGGCTCATGGGGATGTCCGTCGGCTGGTTGATGGTGATGCCCATGGCGCCATCCTCGTTGTGTTCGCAGATATAGATAACGGCGTGGGCAAAATTGGGATCCTGCAGGCCCGGCATGGCAAGCAGGAACTGGTTTTTGAGATTGACACTGTGTTTTTCAGCCATGACCCATCTCCTGTGAATGCGTAGTAGTCTGCTGAAAAACCCACTATCGGCAATGCCGTGTGTTTTTCACCATTGACTAGAGTATTGGGTCAGTATTGGGGTATTACAAGGTTGAAGGCAGGCAATGGAGTGTAAGCTGTTACTCATTGCTGGATGAAAACTGGTGGCCGGGCACAAAGCGCCAGGTGCGAATGACCTCGATCCGGTCAACCCCCAGGGAGGGTGGCAGGGGTGCGAACGGCGCGGCGAGTCGCACGGTGCGGATAGCCGCCTGGTCCAGCACCCGCTGGCCGGAACTGTGGAGGATTTCAATGCCTTCCACACCTCCATCGCGACCGATGGAGACAGCCAGGCGCAACTCGCCGAACAGGGTTTTGCGGCGCGCCTCCTCGGGGTAGTTTTCGTTGCCGACTTTTTCCACCCACTCAATCCAGTTGTACAGGTAGTCGGCCTGGTCGGAGGATCTGGCGCTGACAGAGGTGAGCACCAGGGTGCGGGGCAGTTTGCTGTAGGCCTGTTTTTGCTGATCGAGGCGGGCGCGCAGGCTGGCGATTTCACGCACCCGGTTGGCAGGTATTTCCGCCTGGCTGTGGGCTGTCTCGCCAGGCTGGGCCTGCACTGGCGGTGTGCCGCCATCATTGCTGCTGACCAGCGCATCGCTGGGTGCAAATGGCGACTGCTCGGGGAGGTAGGGCTCTGAGAGCGGGTCGACGTCGCGCAATTCCGTGCTTTCCAGCAGGGCGATCTCGTCGCTGGTGATCGGGCGTGATTCCTGCTGGTCGCCGCTCGCCAGCTGGTTGTGGCTGGCGATGTGTTCGGCATCCTCAGGCGCCACAGCGCTGCGGTGACGGGCCAGGGTGATCTCGAGGGTGCTGGAGGGTGCCTGGCGGTTGTCCTTCTCAAAACCCACCCCAAAGATCAGCCCGCCATGGAGCACCATCGCCAGCAGCAGAGCCAGACCGAGGCGATCAGTGCCGGGTTGGCCAGTGCTGTGGAGGGCGGGAAGGTTGGCTGGCATGGCGGGCGGAGGGGTCAGGACAGACGCCGGGCGATGGCATCCATCAATCTGGCGCCAATGCGGGTGTCGTGAGCGGCATCGATTTCCCGGGCGCAGGTGGGGCTGGTGACATTGATCTCGGTGAGATAGTCACCGATCACATCGAGGCCGGCAAAGAGAATGCCTTTCTCCTTCAGAATCGGGCCAATAGTCTCGGCGATTTCCCGGTCGCGGGGGCTGAGGGGCTGTACCACTCCGCTGCCGCCAGCAGCGAGGTTGCCGCGGCTTTCGCCGCTGGCGGGGATGCGCGCCAGGCAATAGGGGACTGGTTCGCCGTCTATTACCAGGATGCGCTTGTCACCGGCAGCGATCTCGGGGATATACTTTTGCGCCATGATGGTGCGGCGGCCATGCTCGGTGAGGGTTTCAATAATCACGCTGAGGTTGGTGTCGCCGGGCTTGACATGGAAAATGGCTGCCCCGCCCATGCCATCGAGGGGCTTGAAGATCACATCGCCGTGGGTGGCATGGAACTTGCGGAGTTTTAGGGCATCCCGGCTGACCAGCAGCGCTGGCGCGAAGTGTGGGAACTGGGTGGCAAACACCTTTTCGTTACAGTCGCGCAGGCTCTGGGGTTTGTTGACGATCAGCACACCCTGTTGTTCAGCGGCTTCGAGAATATAGGTGGAGTAGATGTACTCACTGTCAAAGGGCGGGTCCTTGCGCATCAGGATGGCATCAAGCTCCGTCAGTGAGCGCTCCTCCCTCGGCCCCAAGCTGTACCAGTTGTGGGGGTCGTTGTGCACCTCAAGGGCCGCCATGGTTGCCACCGGTCGACCATCGGTCAGGGCCAGATCGGCTTGTTCCATGTAAAACAGCGTCCAGCCCCGCTCCCTGGCCGCCAGCAGCAGGGCAAGGGTGGTATCTTTCTTGAAGGCAATGGTCTGGATCGGATCCATTACTACACCGATCGAGTAGGACATGGTTGTGTATCCCTTGGCTGGTGAAGGGCCTGTGGAGCCCTTGGGGTGAATTTCCGGGTGTTTGTGGCTATAAAGCCAGGCAGGAGCATAGCAATTCGTCACCTGGCAGTCATTCAGCATCGATATGATGCACTTTGTCGGGCAATATCCGCATATGGGAAGGGTGGAGTAGATGTTGTGTACAGTTTATGCTAGAAATGCGCCCCGGAGATCAGCATGAGCCTGATAATTAAAACTACGACAGAGGTGGAGTGCCAATGGAGTTAAGACTGGATGGCCTGAAAGTAATGGTCATTGACGATAGCAATACCATCCGCAAAACAGCTGAAACCCTGCTCACCAAGGCGGGCTGCGAGGTGATCACTGCTATCGATGGATTTGACTCGCTGTCCAAGATTGCCGATCGGGAGCCTGACGTCATCTTTGTCGATATCATGATGCCGCGCCTCGATGGTTACCAGACCTGTGCACTGATCAAGAATAACAAGCAGTTCCGCCACACTCCGGTCATTATGCTGTCAAGCAAGGATGGTCTCTTTGACAAGGCCAAGGGGCGGATAGTCGGCGCCGATGACTACCTCACCAAGCCGTTCAGCAAGAATGAACTTTTCGAAGCGCTGGCCAAGTACGCACCACGGGAGCTTGGCCAGCTTGTAGAGCCTGAGGCAACCTGATTTGACAGGTTGATTCCAACCACACGGAAACTTTGCACAAGAGGGAAACCATGACGAAGATTCTTATCATTGATGATTCTCCCACCGAGATTCACAAACTCCGCAACATGCTCACCAAAAATGGTCACAACGTGCTGGTTGCCGACTCGGGCGAAAGCGGTGTGATGCTGGCCAAGCGGGAAATGCCCGATGTGGTGCTGATGGATATCGTCATGCCCGGCATGAACGGTTTTCAGGC
>LADM01000019.1 GCA_000961645.1 Gammaproteobacteria bacterium BRH_c0
GTTGCATCGCAGGGGTGTCGAAAGAGTCAACTGCGGTCCAAAGCTGTTGGACTTGGGTGAAAAGGGCGTTTATTCTTCCTATACGTTATACGTGAAGCTGGATTTGGGAGATATCTGCAGAGATGCCGTAAAATGGCGCATTCGTACGTTCAAAACAAATATTTTTACAAGAAATTTCTGAGTATGGTATTTTTCATGGTATCGCCGTTTATTAGGAAAATAACCCATTGATAATAAACGATAAAAATGGCTTATTGATAATCGAGTGGGAGTAGCCGGTTTTCTTAACCACTTGAAATATAAGAAAAAATAAATCTAGTTGACGATCTTTTCTGCATTATCAATGGCATTTTTCATGGTATTGCCTGAGACCTAGATAAGGCCAACCCCCAATACCATGAACAGTGTTTCAATGACTCATGGTATTTAAAATACATAAAATATTGATTTTTAAAGGATATTTTATGTATTTGGGGTCTTTTAAATTCATGGTATTGGGTCAATAAATTAATAAGTTATCTGCTTTTAGCCGCTTAGTCCTTGTTGGTTTTGCCAGCGATTGGCAAAAATGTCGGTGCGGCCGCGAAACAGGTTGCTGAAAATTGCAATTTTTTGTTCCGGGGTGAGGGTGCTTGGTAGAGGAGCTGTGGGCTTGGGGTTTTGTAGTTTTCCCCTGAGCTCTATGAGCTGCTGTTATTCCCGCTCGAGCTCCGCGGAGCTTGCATCGATAGCGGAGGTATTTCCATACTTGTTCCCCATAACGTCTTGGTCTGGCATAGGCCGGTTTACAGTGATTCCAGTGACGCTATAGGCAAGAACAGTTTCATGGGGTTGTCCGTTAATGGCAAGAAGAAGTCGAAAGACTGGTAGAAAGCCAACGCATCCTGGTCGAGCACATCGAGAACAACGCCGAGAGCTGGTATACCCTTTGGGTTGCTTGCTATTTGATAGGCGTGTCTAAGTGCGTATACCAGCGTTTTAGCCCCCAGACCTTGCCGGTGAAACCGTCGGTCGATACCAAGTTGAGCAAGCAGGATCACTGGAACAGGGTATCGCGGCAGGCGGGATGGATCGGGCAACTCTTCACGAACCAGGGTCTGATGAGCCAGGGTGTAATAAGCAGCTACATGAGATTTCCCTGATCCTTCTTTCGGGGCATGGGCTTCGGGTATATAGGGCAGAACAAAGGTCCGGTTGAGGTTCAATGCCATATTCTTCGCTGCGTAACGGCGTAGATAGGTGTTAATGGCATCCTTGCCGCAATCGAATGATTTAACATTGACCGCCCTGGTATCCAGGGGCAAAAACTCAGGGGTTGGCATTCAGCGCGAAACCCTCCTGGTCAAGTGCTTGTGCTGCCTTACGGAGTTTGGCCGTTGGTGCTGGCGGGTTATCACAAGCCTCGCAAAAGGCATCAAACTGCGCATTGGTCAGTTGGATGCTGCTGTAGGCTTCCAATACCTCAGGCGCATGTTGCTTCACCAATTGCGTGACATAGGCCTTGATGCTGGTTAAGCCCGATGCGCGTGCAGCGCGCTCTGCCAATACATAGGTTTCTTCATCCCACTGCATTTCATAGCGTAAAATTTTGGACATGGTGACCTCCAAGCTCTGGATACGGAATATCTCCGTAATTATTGGTTAGTATTACGGGTTTTATCCGTAAAGACAAATAGTTTGTTGTCGAAGGCGAGTTGCACCTGCAGTTGACTGTAACGATACAGTGTGAGAGTCTGCTTTACTGTATTGTTACAGTTTTAAAGGCTGGATATGAAGGCAGAATTTGAGAAGCTATTGCAACCTTACTCCATCGAGTCTGGTTCCTTGCTGCCAGCGATATTCACTATTTTTGCGTTGTGGCATCTTAGCGGGCACGAGCAAATGACTCTGCTGGGTCTGAGCAACGAGAAGACCTTCTACAATTGGAAAAACCAGCCGGAAAAAGCGAAATTGACCCGGGACTTTCTGGAAAGGGCCAGCTATATCTTGGGTATTTATAGAGCGTTACAGATTCTTTTCCCCGATAAGGAGTGCAGCGATCAGTGGCTTCACTCGCCGAATGACAATCCGATGTTCGGTGGCTCGGCTCCAATGGAAAAAATGTTGGGTGGTTTCGTCGTCGATTTGGCAACTGTAAGGACATTTCTCGATAGCCAGCTTTCGGAGTAGTGGCAGGGGCTATAGTTACCTGAAGATGTTTTTTGCGCAAGTGGGGTTAGAGGTCTCGGCGATGAAGCTGGATTTGGGAGATATCTGCAGAGGTGCCGTAAAATGGCGCATTCGCTCGTTCCAAATAACTATTTTTACAAGAAATTTCTGAGCATGGTATTTTTCATGGTATCGCCGTTTATCAGGAAAATAACCCATTGAAAATAAAAGATAAAAAAGGCTTCTTGATAATAGAGTGGGAGTGAAAATACGTCTTTCGGGGACTATCGGTGGCTATCGGAAAAGCGGCGTAACTTACTGATTTATATAAATTTACGTCTCATTATCTATCGGTGGCTATCGGCGGCAAGCAGGAACATTTGTCGGTAAAAGCGACGGTATCGCGAATTCCCCGGATTAAGACTCTCCCATTTACTGTCATGCCTTTTTTCGGCATGACGGTAAAACTACGCCCTGGCTTCTTTTGATATCAATAACTTAGGGACATCATCAGGGCTCCTGACCCTTGACGGTAACAAACCGCAAACACAGGAGAAACCTGATAGGTTGACCGATACAGCACTTCGTAAGCTCAAGCGCCAATGGCGCCACCTGCAAGGTTGCCGACCGATACGGCATGTATGTGACCGTGTCGAAAATCGGCACCATCACCTTTCGTTACGATTACCGTCTCAATGGCAGCCGTGAAACCCTCACCCTGGGCCGTTACGGGCAGGGCTATTTCCCCTGACCCTGGCGCGGGGGCACCTGCTGGATGCCCGCAAGGCGGTGGCCGACGGACATTCTCCCGCCCGGGAGAAACAACGGGAAAAACGCCGCCTGTCCCGTGCCAGGAATTTCGCGGAATTCACCGAGGTGTGGGTGGAAATTTCCGGCATGGCTGACAGCACCAGGTCCATGCGCAAGCACATCATCGACCGCGACATCCTGCCCGCCTTCAAGAACCGCCTGCTGGCGGAAATTACACCCGACGACCTCCGGACTCTATGTATGAAGGTAAGATGCAAACCAATCAGGGCTGCCAGGCCCTGGTTGAGAGCAGCCCACAAACTGGACTTATGCCGAAATAGCTGCCAGCCTTAAAGTGAGATGCAAAAACCAACTGACTGATGACCCGCAAACAATCTGCAATATCAATTCCGGGAATGTTTGCTTATTCGAACAGGGGGAAAGCAAATCATGTCGACCACTGTCCCTGGCGCGGGAAACCCTGGACTCTCGTTGCTGAAAGCCACCCTGACGCTGTTGATCTTTATCGCCCCCGCGCCGCTGCTGGCCGCTAGCGAACAGGCCCTCAAGGAGAGGATTGAACAACTGGAGGCCGAGTTGCAGTCTGCTCGACAGCAGCTCCAGGCTGTGAAGGAGGAAAAGGAAAAGTTGGTCAAGGCCGACAGCGCCATCCAGCTCGGCAAGTTGAAAGTAGGGGGTGCCATCCGCGCCAACTATACGGTTGGTGACTATCCCGCCTCCGGCAGCGGAGCAGCCAGTCGCGCCTGGGAGGAGGATGGCAATTTCACCCTCGACACTTTTCGCGTCAATCTCGATTACGCCAACGGGCCCTACGTGGCCAAGCTCGAGTACCGCTGGTACGACGGCTACAATTTTCTGCATACGGCCTGGCTGGGCTACAACATCGACGAGCAAAGCCAGGTCCAGGTAGGCGTCAATCGCGTGCCCTTTGGCCCCGGTGCCTACGGTGTTTCGCAAAGCTGGCTGTTCGACCAGCACTACTACCTGGGCCTGTCGGATGATATGGATCTCGGCATCAAGTACAGCAGCGCGCGCGGCGACTGGCGCTGGGATCTGGCCTATTACGTTGCCGACGAAGGGCAGTACAGCGGATCCAGCCGCAATAGCGCCCGCTACTCCTATGATGTGGTGGACGAATCCGGCGAGGGTTACGAGGAGCGCAACCAGCTCAACCTGCGTGGTATCTACCACCTGACGGGTGGCGACAAAAGCAGTACCGATCTCGGATTTTCCCTGCAGTACGGCGAACTGAAAAGCAGTGGCCCGCAGTCCGACGGCGATCACTATGCAGCCTCGCTGCACATGGTCAACAACTGGAATAACCTCAAGCTCGCCTCCCAGATAACCCGCTACGAGTACGACGTGGATGCGGCCCAGGGGCTGGGTACTGATCGCCTCGTGCAATACGGCGCCTATGATTTCCCCAGCACCGCCGCCGCCAAGGCCTGGGTGCCTGCGGTCTCCCTCAGCTACACCCACGCAACCCCGTCCATCGACTGGCTGGATTCTGTGGTCCCCTATGTCGAGTACAGCTCGGTGATCAAGGATGAAGGTGATTTCAACGATAGCGAGCTGTTTATCATCGGTGTCGCCCTGGCCCGCAACGGCTGGTATATCTATAACGACCTGGCTTTTTCCAACGGCAATGAATTTATCGGTGGCGACACCGCGTTCGGCGATCGCTTGGGCGCCAACGCCGACAATGGCTGGAACACCCGCTTCAATATCAATTTTGGCTATTACTTCTGAGCCTCGAAATTGGCATTCAAGACCTGAAAAAGGAGCCGTGCGATGTTTAAAAAAATCATGGTCCCGGTGGATCTGGCTCATCTGGACGCGCTGGAGAAATCCCTGACTGTTGCGGCGGACCTGGCGCGCCACTACGGCGCCGCCCTCTGTTATGTCAGCGTCACCAGTTCCCAACCCGGCACCGTGGCGCGTACGCCCGAGGAATACGAGCAAAAGCTGCACGCCTTTGCCCAAAGCCATGCCCCGGACAGCGCCAACCCGCCAACCGTCCGGGTCTACAACAGTCCCGACCCCATTGCCGATATGGAAGATACCCTGGAGCAGGCCATTATTGATCTGGGCGCCGACCTCGTGGTGATGGCCACCCATCTGCCCAAACATCTGGATGCCATCATGCCGGCCAACGGCAGCAAGGTGGCCGCTCACACCCGCGCTTCCATTCTGTTGGTGCGCCCGGACGAGGCTGTTTGAAGCCTTCAATAACACAAGAATTTTGAGGAGAACGCCGTGGTTAACAAGCCTGACGCTGCCACAGACAATTCGACGGTCGCGGCGACCGAATCGCTGGGCGTACCGGCGCCGGAAGGGGCCGCCAACCTGATCGACACCGATTACCAGATCGGCCAGGATAACTACCAGGCCAGCCCCCTGGGTATCAATATCGATATTCACGGCGCCGTGTTTGCGGTGTCATCGCTGGTGGTGCTCACTTTCGTGGTCCTGGCCCTGGCGTTGCCGGAGCAGTTCGCCACACTGTTCGGCGGGATGAAAAACTGGATCAATACTCACATGACCTGGTTCTTCCTGCTGTCGGCCAACATCTTTGTGCTGGTGTGCCTGGGTTTGATCCTCTCACCTTTGGGGCGCATTCGCATCGGTGGCACCAATGCCACACCCGACTTCTCACGCCTGTCGTGGTTTTCAATGCTTTTTGCCGCCGGCATGGGCATCGGGCTGGTGTTTTACGGTGTCTCCGAACCCCTGACTCACTACAGTACCGCCCTCGGCGGAATCACCCCGGGCGAGAATGGTGTGCGCACTGACTGGGCGCCCCTGGGTGGCGCTGAAGGCGATCCTCAGGCTGCACTGCGCCTGGGTATGGCGGCCACTATCTTTCACTGGGGCCTGCATCCCTGGGCGATCTATGCGGTTGTGGCTCTTTCCCTGGCCATTTTTTCCTACAACAAGGGCCTGCCTCTCACGGTAAGGTCCATTTTCTACCCGCTGCTGGGGGAGCGGGTGTGGGGTTGGCCCGGCCATCTGATCGATATCCTGGCGGTGTTTGCAACCCTGTTCGGGCTGGCCACGTCGCTGGGTATCGGCGCCCAGCAGGCGGCCTCGGGACTGCACCACCTGTTTGGCATCAGCGACGGCAATACCACCCTGGTGTTACTGATCGCCGTGATCAGTGCGATCGCGATCGTCTCCATCGTCGCCGGGGTGGACAAAGGGGTGAAACGGCTGTCGGAAATCAATATGGTGCTGGCTTTCGTGCTGTTGATGTTCGTTGTCATTGTGGGGCCCACCCTGCTGATAGCCACCGGCTTTTTTGCCAATCTGGGCAGCTATCTGGTGGAGCTGCCCTTCCTGGCCAACCCCTTCGGCCGCGAAGACGCCAACTTCAGTCAGGGTTGGACCACCTTCTACTGGGCCTGGTGGATCAGCTGGTCGCCTTTTGTCGGCATGTTTATCGCTCGCGTTAGTCGCGGGCGCAGCGTGCGGGAGTTTCTGATCTCTGTGATGCTGATTCCCTCCACGGTTTCAGTGTTTTGGATGACAGCCTTTGGCACCTCGGCGATCGCTCAATTGCAGGCCGGTTATGAGGGTGCGGCCAGTGCGGACTTGTCGCTCCAGCTGTTTATGATGCTGGAGCAACTGCCCCTGGCGGAAATCACCTCGTTTGTCGGCATTATCCTTGTCCTCGTCTTTTTCATTACCTCCTCGGATTCCGGCTCCCTGGTGATCGATACCATCACCGCCGGTGGCAAGATCGACGCCCCCAAGCCCCAGCGGGTGTTCTGGGGCTTTATCGAAGGCGCCATTGCCATCGCCCTGTTGCTGGGCGGCGGGTTGGCCGCGCTGCAGGCCGCGGCGGTTTCGGCCGGGCTGCCCTTTACCCTGGTGCTGCTGGTGGGGTGCTACGCGATAATCCGCGGTCTGATGAGCGAACCACGCTCCTGATGGTTTTATTGTTCACCAACAGGGTCAGTCCCAGAGTTTGCCGACCGGCGCCTGGTGGGAGTAATGGCGCGCCACCTGTGCCATAAACAGTTCCGCCGTGGCCACCGCGTCGACCTTGGCGTGATGGGATGAGTAGGCCGGCAGACCGTAGCGCTGGCGGCTGTCACCCAGGCGTATCGACGCCGGCCGCATACCCAGCCAGTGCCTGACTTTTTTTGACCAGGTCTCCCGTTCCCAGCGCGCCTCGATCGCCATGGTATCGATGAGGGGGAACAGACAGTGCTCGCCCCACAGGCGCGTGGCTGCCAGGTCCAGGAAGGGTCGCTCGATGGCGCGGTAATGCACCACCACCACGCGGCCGGTCAAGTGCCCGATCAACTCATCGATTATCTGTTCCAGTGGCGGCGCCTGTGCCACCTGGGAATGGGTGATGCGATGCAGGGCAATGGATTCTTCCGTCAGTGGCCCCGAGGGTCTGACTACCTGATAGTAACCCTCGGCGGGGCGAATCCCGGCGAGGGTAAAAGGCACCAGGCCGACGCTGAGAATCTCGTGGCGGTGCGGGTCCAGTCCGGTGGTCTCAAAATCCAGAGCCACCAGTGGCAGCTCGGCGAGGGGCGTATCCGCCGGGGGGATACCGGCGGCATAAAAGCCCTTGAGTACAGGGGTGCGACATACCCCTGCCTGTTGTGCGAGATAACTTTCCCACTGCGCCGCCCGGGAGTAGTCGGGTTTCTTGCCAGCCATCTAACGCCCCGGACTGGGATAGCGGAAGCGCATGAAATTCTGCGCGTTGCTCAGCACCTGAAAAGCCTCCTTGAGGTTGTGGCGCGCAGCGGAGTCGATCTCGTCCGGCTCGACCGCATTGTCCACCGTCTGGTCGTTTTTCAGCTCAAAAGCCTGGTGACGCATGCGCACCAGGGCCATGAACTCCAGTGCGTAACGCAACTTGTCGACCTGGCCCGCCGGCAGAATCGCGGACTGGTCGATGTCCTTCAAGCGCTCCGGGTTGTTTTGTGCACGGGAGCCGGCGGCCAGGGCATGGACCCGGATCAGATCAGTCATCGGGGCAACCCCCCGTCTTTTGATATTGATCACCTTGTGGTGCCGGCCGTCCTGCTCCATCACAAAGGTGCGAAAGAAACCCAGGGGCGGCGTGCGGCTGAGGGCGTTGCGCGCCAGGGCCGCCAGAAACCGCGGGCTGTTGCGCGCCCGGGCCACTATCAGGTCCTGCAATTCCTCGACAAACCGCTCTTCGCCAAAGACGGCGTCCAGGTCGAAAAAGATGGAGCTGTGCAGCAGCCGAGTGGGGTCCGGCTCGGCAATCCACTGCTCGAAATAGCGCTTCCATTGGGCCAGGGGCTGGCGCCATTCCCTGTTGGTCGCCATGATGTCCCCCTTGCAGTAGGGGTAGCCGCAGGCATTCAAGCCGTCACTGACCTGTTTTGCCAGGGCTTCGAACCAGGCGTCATGTTGTGCCGGATCGAAACTGTCGTGCAGAACCAGGGCATTGTCCTGGTCGGTAATCACCGACTGATCGCTTCTCGCCAATGAGCCATGCACCATAAAGCAGTAGGGCACCGGCGGCGGCCCCAGTTGCGCTTCCGCCAGCTCGATGATGCGCCGCATCAGGCTGCGGCTGATGCTGGACATGGCGTCGCCGATCATCTGGGCGCTTGAACCGGCGTCCACCAGGCGCACAAAGGCGGCACGAATTTCCGGCACCAGCCGTGACAGGTCACGCACCGTGCTGCGATTGAAAATATTGCTGACCAGATAGAGGCTGCTGTTGGTTTCATAGCGCACGATATCCGACAGATGCACCACCCCTACCGGGCGGCGGCGGTGCAGTACCGGCAGGCGCTGGATGTGATTGCGCAACATGGTGAGCATGGCTTCGTTGACCGACTCGTCCGACTGGATGGCCACCAGTCGGCGGCGGGTCAGCTCACCGACGGCCGTGTCCGGTGGCGCACCGGCAGCGACCACCTGAATCCGCAGATCCTCGTCGGTCACCATGCCCGCCAGCCGCCATTGACGGCCAGCTTCATCGGTGAACACCTCGTCCGAGTCCTGCCCCTCTGCCGGTTCCACCAACAGCACCGAGGAAACGGCGCTATCAGTCATCAGGCGGGCCGCCTCCTGTACGGTCGCGGAGGTTGCTATCATCACCGGTAAGCGGCTGATCAGCTTGCGGATGCGGGTGGTGAGCATGTCGTTTTCGCGGCGGGTCTGCTCGATAGTGCTTTTCAGGCGCGAACCGGACAGCTCGACGAAATCGGCAAAACTCTCGTCCTGCTCACAGAGTCGATCAAAAACCTGCTCGGGTATGCGATAGAGCAACGTATCCTCAATCGCTCGCACTGGAAAGCGCACTCGGCGCTGGCGTAGCAGGCCGAACTGGCCGAAAATATCGCCTTCCTCCAGCCGGTTGTACAGCTCACCATTGTGCCGGTAGACCTCCACTGCGCCGCTGCGAATATAGGGCAGGGCGTGGATCGGCTGACCCTGCTCCAGAATAGAACTGCCCGCTTTGTAATAGGCGATCTCTACCGAAGTCGCCACCTCGTCCAGCAACGCCTCCGGCAAGCCGTCAAAAGGGGGAAACTGGGCCAAATGTTTACGAATTTCACGAATTTCCGCTTCCATGAAGCCACCTGCTTTATTGGTCCGATTTGTTCAGGCTTTTCGTCCGAGCCGACAGCCTTTGAAAGAGCGGTTTTGTCAAACAGTGCGTATCCATCGCCTTTGCCAAAACACCCGGCGAATGGCCAATTCGTCGAGCAGCACCATAATATCCAGCAGCACTATAAGGTCCTGCAGCCCCATACAGTGTAGTCCGTCTGTTATCCGAGGCCTGTTGACCGTCACCGTCACGACGTCGCCAACTTAACATCAAGTGGGCGTAGCCTGTGGCTTTCACCTATTGATATTGAACAATGTAATAACGTCCTTCAATGAGGCAATAAATCATCAATAAGAAATTGCTCGATCTTTCAAGGCAAAAATAGCGGCACTACGGCGCTTGCTTGGCTGCACAAGCGCTGTTGCTGGTATGGCGTGCAATCAACTATTGCTGAGCAGGTAGCCCCCCGTGGCAATCATGGCCACTCCAGCCAGTGGTTTGGCTCTGGTTGCAATGGGTCCACTGAACCGTAGTAGTTTCCTGGCGCAAAGTGCATACAGGGTTTTGACACCGCCTACGGCCGTAACTGTGATCACTACGATCATTGTCACGTCTGTCCAGCTAAGAGCTGCGATGTCGACAAAAGCTGGAAACAAACTGGCATAAAACAAAATGGCTTTAATATCGCCCATGGTCAGGGTTAATCCGGCTATAAAGCTGGCAGCGGTTCCGCCTCCCGGCGTCAGCGAGTGTTGCAGTCGGGATTCAGTGGTGTTTTTGATCAGGCCAATACCGAACCAGATGAGGTATCCGGCAGCGAGATAGCGAATGATGGCAAAGAACGCGCCCATGCTGTCGGCGAGAGCGCTTAGCCCCAGAATGGCCATGAGAGTAAAGATCAGATCGCCTGTCACTATGCCGCAGGACGCGGCGATTCCGTTGCGAATATTCAGTGTCGCAGAACGGATCACCACCAGCGCCACGCTGGAGCTGGGCACTGCCGCAAGACAGCCCATGAGCAGAAACAGCAGCAACGCATTGTAAACCGTCATTGTGATTTTCCCTCAAACTACGCCTGCATAAACGCGCTACAGTTTAACAGCTTGGGTTGCACGAAGCGTCGCTTAGGGTAAAGGACATGCAGAGTCAGCTCCAGGCGCTTTTGTCCAGGAAGGATTTCACTGAGTTTGCCATCGTGGATGCCTTCTGTGGTTACAAAGCTGGGTAAAAATCCAGTCCCTGTTACCTGAGGTATAAACAATGAGTATCGTTATCGACCTGGTCCCAACCGATCACTGAGCGTGTTTGGCGAACCGGTGACGGTATTGCGTCAAGGGCAGGCGCCCTAGAAACAAATAGTGAATCTGGATTTCAGTCGACGGGTGGTGCTTAATTCATGCCAGCGGGCACCTGGATTCGAAATCAAACACTATGCTGAACAAATATACTGGTATGGTAAAAACAGGGTATTTTTGAAGGCCGGAGATAGGCATTCCCTGCTACTAACAAGGGGGCTGGAAAAGGGAGGCTGGGAAAATGGTTAAAGCACTTGAGGATCTGTTGAGTATTGAGCTGCCCATCATCCAGGCACCGATGGCCGGGGTGCAGGGCAGTGCGCTGGCCATTGCGGTGTCCAGCGCCGGGGGGCTGGGCTCGCTACCCTGTGCCATGCTCGATAACGACAGTATCAGACAGGAAATCATGGCCATCCAGTTACACACATCGAAACCGTTTAATGTGAATTTTTTCTGCCATAGGCCACCGAAACCGGATGCGGAGAAGGAAGCCCGTTGGCGAGAGTTGCTCGCTCCTTTCTATCGGGAGCTGGCAGTCGAGCCGCCGCCCATTGGCTCCGGCACAGGCCGATTACCTCTCAGTGGACAAGCAGTAGAGGTACTGGACGACATGAAACCGGCGGTGGTCAGTTTTCATTTTGGCCTGCCGGCTCCAGAACTCCTGGCCCGGGTTAAAAGCACGGGCGCGAAAATTCTGGCCAGTGCTACCACGGTTGCGGAAGCGCTTTGGCTTGAGGCGCGCGGTGTCGATGCCATTATTGCCCAGGGCACGGAAGCTGGCGGCCACCGGGGCAGCTTCCTCTCCGACGACCTGAGTCTTCAAATGGGCACTTTTGCCCTGGTGCCGCAGGTCGTTGCCAGGGTGAATGTGCCGGTGATCGCCGCAGGTGGCATTGCTTCTGCCGACGGTGTGGCGGCTGCCATGAAACTGGGTGCTGTCGGCGTACAGGTGGGGACGACTTATTTGCTGTGTCCGGAAGCCTTTACCAGCGTCATACATCGTGCGTCCTTGAAATCCGCTCAGGCACAGCATACCGCCATCACCAATCTGTTTACTGGCAGACCGGCGCGGGGGATTGTCAATCGCTTGATTCGAGAGCTCGGGCCAATAAACTCGGCCGCACCGCCGTTTCCTCTTGCGGCATCAGTTCTTGCGCCGTTGCGCGGCAAAGCAGAGAGCCTGGCCAGTGGCGATTTCTCACCGTTATGGGCAGGGCAAAACACAGCAGGGTGTAAAGAAATTTCGGCAGCTGAGTTGACCAGGCAACTGGCGGAGCAGTTGCGTTGAGCAGTCCACAAAACTAAAGTTCCCGGCCTTGCCGGGTGATATTTTCTGATTCAAGTAAACTGCGCAATCGCTGGGTTAGATGTTTGGGGTGAGATTTTATCAAAGTTACCGTATTACATTGTTGAAAATCACTGAATTTCGTTATGGCATTTGTAAATGCACTGATCAGTAAATCTTCATCAAAATTGTGTTGTTCAAAATACAGTGATTTTATTTCCAGGTGTCGGGCTTTTCGATGGGCCTTGCAATCCATTCGACCAATAAATGCACCTCGATAAAGTAGCGGCAGACAAAAATATCCGTACCGCCGTTTAGCGCCGGGCAAATAACATTCTATTTGAAAGTCGTACTGAAACAGTGTTTTGAGTCGTTCGCGCTGTATAACGCTATTGTCAAATGGCGAAAGAATCAACAAGTGGTCGTTCAGTCTGGGAAGGTGGCTGTCGAGCATGCCAGCCTCAGTTATAAATACTTCGCCACTGCTCAGTTGTACTTGATCTAGAGTGCGTTGTGATAATCTTTCGTTTACCAGGGCTTGTACCGCGCTGCGCAGTTTGGTATTGCGGCGTTGGTAAGTAAGCCCCTTGAGTGACGCAAAGGCATGGCAGCGTAACTGCTGGTCTACGATATGCGCTGCAAACTCATCCATGCTGGGCATGTGTGAATTGGCGTTAACAGGTAGTACCCGCTCGGTAAGATCGTAGGTCTTTTGAAAACCTTCGCGGTTACTGACCATTAGGTCACCTTGCATATACAGCTGTTCAAGTGCCTTTTTTGCCGGTTTCCAGTCCCACCAGCCGGCGCGTTTGGTTGTGCTGGTTTCAAGATCCCGGGAACGCAGTGGACCATCTGAGCAGATGCGAGACAACAGCTCGCGCATAAGCTTCTTGTCCGGGCTTTTATACCAATGGATTTGGCCACTTTTTATGGCGCGCTTGTAAGGTAAGGAGAAGCGAAAATCCGCAATGGGCAGGAAAGCTGCGGCGTGTGCCCAGTATTCAAAAATGTCGCCATCCAGCAACATCTGATTGGTCATGGTTGGCTTAAAGCCGGGCACTCTGGAGTACAGGACATGATGGTGTGCCCTTTCCACTACCGAAATGGTGTCGATCTGAACATAACCCAGGTGATTTATTGCCCTGCGTGCCCCGGGTAGGTTGCGTCCATAAGGCTGATTTTGCAATAAACCCTGGGCCGCAAGGGCAAGGCGGCGTAACCGCGCCAGATCTTGAGGGTGTTTTATTACAAACAGAGTCATACTTTCCAGCTGACTTACAAGGTTCGTTATTTTGATTGTCAGTTTCCGGCACTACAAGCCTTGACGGCGAAAAACCTGACCCACGGGATTATGCGATGGACTCACTGAGTGTTGTCTTTCTCAGGTATTTGATTGATGAGGGGATGGCGAAGTGTTGCGATACCATACGGTCACGTCATTTTATACCGGGCGCGCCATAAGGCCCGGAGAAATCCGGGCCTTATGGTTCAGGTCAGCTCGGCATCAACCCGCATCCCAAAGCACCGGAATCGCGGTAGGCGAACGGAACTGAATACCGCGAATACCTTCATAGCCGCCCTTGGGATCAAGCCGCAGGTTGGGCAGGTAATCGAGTATGGCGTTGATGGCGATTTCCATCTCGATCTTGGCCAGGGGCATGCCCATGCACATGTGGTGGCCAAAACCGAAGGACATGGCCTGCTTGCTGCGCTTGACACGGATATCGTATTCATCGGGATTTTCATGCACGGCGGGGTCGCGGTTGGCGGCGCCCACCAGCATGCTGACACCGGAACCGGCGGGGATTTTCACCCCGGCCACTTCGGTATCCTGCAGGGTGATGCGCGGCACGATGGAAACAGCGCCCTCGTAGCGCATGGCTTCTTCCATGGCGGCCTTGACCAGGCTGCGGTCACTGCGCACTTCTTCAAGCAGAGCCGGGCGTTCGAGCAGCAGGGAGATG
Source organism: Gammaproteobacteria bacterium BRH_c0 (assembly GCA_000961645.1). Taxonomy (GTDB): domain Bacteria; phylum Pseudomonadota; class Gammaproteobacteria; order Pseudomonadales; family Porticoccaceae; genus NAT127. The sequence continues at coordinate 14,020 of LADM01000019.1, forward strand.
ACATTGGCCAGGGCGCGGCTGGTGGTTTCACCGGCAGCGGCCATGGTGGGGCGCAAGACCTGGGCAATCTCTTCATCGCTGAGTTTTTTGCCATCGTTGTCGAGGCGGATCAGCTGGGCAATCAGGTCGTTGCCTTCGGTATCACCAGCGGCGCGGCGGGCCACAACCACTTCCAGTATCTGGTCGTAGATCTCGCCTGAGGCCTTGAAGGCATTGGCAATGCGCTGCTGGGCTTCTTCGGGCTTGCTGAAGTCACACATGCCGCCCAGCACCATCACCAGGGCGCGGGTGTTGAACAGGTCCATGGCTTCGGGGTCGTCGTTGGGCAGACCGAACAGCTTGTAGACCACCCGCAGGGGGAAATCGAGAATCAGGTCGGACATCAGCTCGCCCTTGCCGCGATTGGCAATGGCCTTGACCATGCCCTGGATGGTGGGCTTGAAGTGGGCGTCGGACATCTGCTTGAGAGCTGCCGGTGAGAGGATCTTGGCGAGGATGCTGCGATGGGCGCGATGCTCATCGCCTTCCTGGTAGAGGATCACGGGATCGCCCATCACGCCGCCAAAGGCCTCCTTGTAGATCACGCTGGAGTAGGTGGCGGGATCGAGCAGCGCCTTGCTGCAAATTTCGTGACCTAGAAAGGTGAACACCTTGCGGTCGCCGGTTCTGCCTGCCACCAGTGAGGGCACACCCAGCTCGGAGACCAGATCGCCTTCATAGACAACATTCTTTTCACGCAGCTCCTTGTAGCGTGGGTACGGGTCGGTCATGGTGCCTGCGTAGGCTTTGCTCAGTGCCACGAAAGCGTCGTTCATCTTGGTCATGTTTAATCCCCTGTTATATGTAAGGACTTTCTCTTGCCCAGCCATCCTAGTTCCGCCGAATCTTGCAGCCAACAGACAAAGTAGCTTGTTTGTTCGATAACGGACTTCCTGCCGGGAGTGTGTATTTCGCTGCATAGGCTTCGCCAATGGCGGGTGGTAAGCTCTGCCTGCACTAACGACTATCCCGATCAACACTGCTGCTGCCAGCCAGCGGTTGGCTGCATTGCTGACTGGATGCGCTGTACAGTAGAGCAACAATAAGAGAGGCAACAATGACCCTGCTCAAGCGATTGACGCTTTTTATCCCCCTGCTGGCCCTGTTCTGTTCACCGCTGTTTGCCAATCAACTGGGCGACCGGGTAAATCCCTTCCGCACGCCGCCCATCAATATGGCCAGCATGCACGACATGAGTTTCAACCTGTTTTTTGTGATGCTGGCGGGCTTTGGCCTGTGGAGTATTTACAAGAAACGTCTGAGTCTGGGCCTGCTGATATTGCTCGGCGCCATGTCGGCCTCGTGGCAGGAGTTTTATGCGGACTGGGGCAGTTATCTGTACTGGAACCCGGAGTTTCCGCAGTTGCCCTGGGGTGAGACGCCTTTCACCACCCCTGACAAGCCGATGTTTATCCCCTTTTCGTGGGGCTGGTATTTCGCTCTGATCTATACCCTGCTCGCCACGCTGATCACCTGGCTGCACGGCAAACTCCCCGCCATACCCAGGTGGTTGCTGATCAGCGTGATCGCTGGCCCGCTGTTTTTTGCCTACAACATCTACGGCGAGCACCAGGCCGCCAATATGGCCTGGTGGGGCTACGCCCACTCCTTTGGTCCCTACGCCGAGGGCACCTATGCGTCGTACCCCTATGTGTGGCCCACGGTCAGCCTGGTGTTGTGGAGCATTGTGCTGCTGTGCATGTTTACCGCAAAGGATGACAGCGGCCACTGGTGGCATGAGCGCAAACTGGGAGTTCACCGTATTGAAGCGGGGCTGGTGCATGGCCTGGCCCGGATTGGTTCGTTTATGGTGGCGATCAATGTCAGCTGTCTGCTGGTGGTGACCATTCCCTGCATCGCGGTGCGGCTGATCTGGGGTGTGGATAGCCCGATTGTGCCCTGATGGGTTTCAGCTAATGCCTCGTAGTAAAGAGGAGAGATGAGGTCTGTAGCCTGGCTCACAGACCCTTTTTTAACCGCCGTCAACAGCCTGCAGGTGTCAACGGCTGGCCTTCGGGCTACAATGCGGCTGTCTTACCAATCCCGAGCCCGCTGGCTGGCCGGGACATTTGTTGATAACTAATAACCAGGAGTGACCTGTGGAAAAAGATATTGTAATCATCGGTTCCGGCGGCTCCGGCCTGTCGGCGGCCCTGACCGCTGCCAAAGCGGGCCTTGATGTGATGGTGGTGGAAAAAACCCGTTATTTCGGCGGTACCACGGCCCTGTCGGGTGGCGGTATCTGGATTCCTGCCAACCGCATTGGCAAACAGGCCGGTGTCAACGATACACCTGAGGCGGCGGCCAGCTATATTTCCGGCGTGGTGGGCGATATCGTTCGCAAGGATGTGCTCGACACTTTCGTCAACAGCGGCCACAAGATGCTGGATTTCCTGCTCGATAACAGCGAGGTGGAATTCTCCCTCAATGAGGCCGAGCCGGATTATTACCAGGACGTGGAAGGCGCCGTGCTCAAGGGTCGCCTGCTCAACCCGGTCAACTACGATGGCCGTCTGCTGGAGCGCGAGGATTTTCTGAATATCCGTCCGCCGCTGCAGGAATTCAACGCACCAATGGGCTTTATGGTCAGCTTTGAGGATATTCCCCACCTGATGAGCGTGGGCAAAAACTTCACGTCCACCGTGCATGTGCTGAAAATGGTCGGTCGCTACGCGATGGACCGCCTCAAGTACCCGCGTGGCAGCCATCTCACCATGGGCAACGCCCTGATTGCACGCATGCTGCGCTCAGCCCGCGCTGCCGGTGTGACCCTGCTCAACAACGCGCCCATGACCAAACTGGTCAGCGAAAACGGCAGGGTGGTGGGCGTTGAAATTACCCGCAACGGCAAGACCGAAGTGATCCGCGCCCGCAAGGGTGTGATCCTCGCCAGCGGCGGTTTTTCTGCCAGCCTTGAATGGCGCCGCAAATATATTCCCTATCCCGAGTACCACGTTTCCTTCCTGCCCGATGGCAACACCGGCGACGGCCTGCAAAGCGCCATCGACCTGGGCGCCGAGCTGGAAGAGGGCGGCCACGGCAACGCGGCCTACACCATCATGTCGGTGTACCACAAACCCGATGGCACCCTGGGCAAATATCCCCACGTGTACCTCGACCGCACCAAGCCCGGCTGTATCGCCGTTGACAGTGCCGGCAAGCGCTTTGGCAACGAGGCCGATGTAAACCTGTGGCGCGCCATGCACGATACCGGCGCGGTGCCTGCGCACCTGGTCTGCGATCACAAGTTCATCAAAAAGTACGGCCTGGGCCTGGTGCTGCCGGGCGGCCTGCGGCTGGGCAAGCTGCTCAAGGCGGGTTACATCATCAAGGGCGATACCCTGGAAGAGCTGGCGAAAAATATTGGCGCAGACCCTGCCGGGCTTGTCGCCACCGTCGCCCTCAACAACCAGTACGCCGCCGACGGCAAAGACCCGGAATTCCACAAGGGCGACAGCCTGGTGGACAAGGCGCTGGGCGACCCCACCCACGGACCCAACCCCTGCCTTGGCCCCATCGAGACTGGTCCGTTCTACGCGGTGAAAATCTTCCCCGGCGATGGCTCCACCATGCTCGGCCTGAAAGTGGACAGCCATACCCGCGTGCTCAACAAGGACAGCGGCCAGCCCATTCCCGGACTGTACGCCTGCGGCCTCGATATGAACGTGCTGTGGCGCGGACGCGAACCGGCCCATGGTTCGTACAACGGGCTGGGGTTGACGTTTGGGTATGTGGCGGCGCAGACGGCTGCTGGGGACTGAGTTTTGAGTTGCACGTTACACGTTTCACGTTGCACGTAAAGCGGCAGTTTTCCCATGTTTACGCATGGGAGGTAGAAACGAAGAAGGAGGGCTTGGCCCTCCTTTTTTATGCGTGGGATAAACACCGTCGAATACTTCAGTTATTGATCCGGCACGAATTAAACGTGAATACCGTTCGGCCTGAGCCTGTCGAAGGCCTGGCGACAGTGCTTCGACAAGCTCAGCACGAACGGACTCTCGAATAAAACGTACCGCATCA
>LADM01000070.1 GCA_000961645.1 Gammaproteobacteria bacterium BRH_c0
CAAGCTCAGCACGAACGGACTCTCGAATAAAACGTACCGCATCATTAGAATAGAGCCAATTCGTCATTTCCCAGTATTCACGTATCCAGGATAATCCCATTATGAAAGCCGTTTTTTCAGCCACTGCCCGGGCGGCATTGCTGGCTGTATCCCTGTGTTCATGCCAGAGCGTGAGCGCCACAGCCCCCGCCGCAACCGATTTCGGCAGCTGCCTGGCGCAGCTGCAACAGCAGGCCCGCCAACAGAATTTGTCCGACAGGGCGGTGACCACGGTTGCCGCCATGCAGCAGCAACAGCAGGTGCTGGAGCTGGATCGCAAGCAACCGGAGTTTGCCCAAACCTTTGGTCAGTACCTCAAAACCCGGCTCTCCGAGGATCGCATCCGCAAAGGGCAGGAAATGTATGCCCGCCACCGTGTATTTCTCGACCAACTCACTGCCCGCTACGGCGTACAGGGCCAGTATCTGGTGGCGTTCTGGGGGCTGGAAACCAATTACGGCGGCTATCTGGGCAACAGCCCCACCCTCGACTCTCTCGCCACTCTCGCCTGCGACCCGCGTCGCAGCGAATTTTTCACCAGTGAGTTTCTCACCGCTCTACAGGTGATGGACCGCGAATCACTGCAACCGGCGCAAATGCGCGGCTCCTGGGCTGGCGCCATGGGCCACACCCAGTTTATGCCCTCCAATTACATGCGCTATGCGGTGGATGGCGACGGCGATGGTCGCGTTGACCTGTTTGGCAGCGAAAAGGATGCGCTGGCCTCCGGCGCCAATTTCCTCAGTCATCTGGGCTGGCAGGCGGGTTTTCGCTGGGGGCGTGAAGTGATCCTGCCCGAGGGTTTTGACTATTCGCTGATGGGCAGGAAAAACCCCAAAACCCTCAGCCAGTGGGCCAGCCTCGGTGTGCGCCAGGCCGATGGTAGCGCGCTGCCCGACGCACAGCTGCAGGGCAGTATTCTGGTGCCCTCCGGCCACCGCGGCCCGGCCTTTATCGCCTACGACAATTTTGGCGTGATCATGAACTGGAACCGCTCCGAGTCCTACGCCCTGTCGGTAGGCTTGCTGGCAGATCGTATTGCTGGGGGTGGCGACCTACACCGCCAGCCACCGCCAGATCAACAGGCGCTGGCGCGCAGGGAAGTGGAGAGCTTGCAGCTGGCACTGAACCGCAAGGGCTACGACGTCGGTGAGCCGGACGGCATATTTGGCTCGGGTACACGCAAGGCGCTGAGTGCCTACCAGAAGGATACCGGTCGCATCAGCGACGGCTTCCCGGACCGGGAAGTGCTGGATTCACTGCTCAAATAAGCAATAAAAAAGGGGCCTGAATCAGGCCCCTCTTAGCATGTGGCGTTTCAGCCTGTCAGCAATCCCACTCCAGTGGCAGTGAGGTCGGCTGAATCACACCGCCCACCAGATTGGTGATCTGTGCGCCGGGTTTGATGCGGAACGGTGGCACCGCCTTGAGGAACTCCTCCAGTGCAATACGCAGCTCACGTTTCGCCAGGTGAATGCCCAGGCAGGCGTGGGCGCCATAGCCAAAGGCCACATGGTGCGAACCGCGGTCGAGCTGGTATTCGTGGGGATTGGGGTAGGCATCCTCATCGCGGCAGGGCAGGGCGGTGAGCATCGACACCTTGTCACCGGGCATGATGGTTACACCAGCCATTTCGGTTTTTTCCACGCAGGTGCGGTAGATGGTGGCGGGGGCGTAGAGGCGCATCAACTCGTTGGCCGCATCGCCAATGCGCTCGGGATGGTCGCGCAGGTACTGCTGCTGTTCGGGGTGCGTGGCCAGGTGGCGGATATGATTGCCAATGCTGGCCGATACCGTGTCCAGCCCGCCTATATAGAGGTTGAAAAAGTAGCCGATCAGACGGTCGTCGCTGAGTTTCTGGCCGTCGATTTCCGCCGCGATAGCCTGGCTCACCAGATCGGTGCCGGGGTTTCTCTTGCGCTCCTCGATCAGGCCGCGCAGATAATCCGTCACCTTGCGGATGGCCGTTTTCACGCCGTCGAAGTTGCCCATGTCCATGATCATGTGCTCCCATTCGAGGAACTCATCCATCCTGTCCTGGGGCAGATTCAGCATATCCAGCACAACGCTGACCGGGAACGGAAACGCATAATCCACCATCAACTCGCATTCGCCCTTGTCCTTGAACCTCTCAATGCAGTCACGCGCAGCGGCGCGGGCCTTGTCCTCCAGCTTGGCCATGGCGGGCGGTGAAAACTCGCGGTTCAAAAAGCCGCGCATCTGGGTGTGTTCCGGCGGGTCCAGCTCGGCGGGCACCAGATCCCAGCTTTCGCCGATAATATGGCTGAGGGCGCTAAAGGCCTTGTTCGAGAACCGCACGGTGTCCATAAAAATCGCGCGCTGATCCTTGAGGCGGCGGAATACCCAGGCCGGTCCACGGCCGGGAAACAGGTTAGTGGCATAGATCGCATCCGGCCCTTCGCAGATGCCGGGCAGCATCGTCTCCCAGGGGTTCTGGTCGCTGAATTTGCCAAACACCAGGGGGAAATCGTGGGTGACCAGTTCGGGCGGAACGTGGGCGGGTATTTCAATTGCAGCTGTATTCATGGGATTGTCTCGCTCTGTGCCTGTTGTCAGGCAGTTACTTATTATGGAACCATTGACCGGCCAAACTGTACCGATTCTGCGGCCAAAAGAACAGAACCGGCTGGCAATTAAAAATTGACTGTTATGTAACGTTTAGAGGTTGTTGCGTATTCTCCGTTTGGCAGCCACGCCAGGCAACGCTGTCATGGCGGTTAATATCAAGGAGAAGTCGCTTCAATCCCCACAGTGGCAGCATCGTCAGACATGGTGTCCAGATCGGTATGCATGGTTTCCTTGCTCAGCCACAGGGCGATAAATGACAGGCCACCCAACAGCGCCAGGTAATAACCCACATGGCCCACACCGTAGCTGTTTGCCAGCCAGGCAGCGGCGAAAGGGGTGAGCGCCGCGCCGATAATCGACGCCATGTTGTAGGCAACGCCGGAGCCGGTATAGCGGGTGTTGGTGGGGAACAGCTCCGGCAATACCGCCGACATGGGCCCAAAGCTCAACCCCATCAGCGCCATGCCAAGGCTCAAAAACAGCAGCATCAGCCCGGTGTTGGCCTCTGCCCCGGTGCCCATTACTTGCGGATTAAGGAAGTAGCTGAAGCTGAAACCAAACAGAATAATACCGGCGGTAATCACCAGCAAAAAGGCGCGCCGCCCGACGCGATCGGCCAAATGCCCGGCGACGGGAATAAACGCAGCAAACAGCACCACGGATATTAGTTGCAGGATCAAAAATTCCTGGTAGCCGATGCCCAGATAACCGTGCTCAATACTGCCGATGGCGTAAGACAGCACCCAGGTGGTCATCAGGTAAAAGATGCCGTAGGTCGCCACCATGATAAACATGCCCAGCACCAGCTCGCGGAAATTGCCTTTGAACACCTGAACAAGAGGCGACTTGAGCTTTTCACCGCGCTCCAGTGCCCGGGCAAATACCGGTGTCTCATTGAGCTTGAGGCGCACATAGAGGCCAAGCATCACCAAGCCGATGGATACCAGAAATGGCACACGCCAGCCCCAGGTAAGAAAGGCGTCGTCAGTGGTTGCGCTGGTGGAGTCGTAGCCAAAGCCCACCGTCAGCAGCAGAAAAAAACTGTTGGCAAGAATAAAACCAAAGGGCGCACCCAGCTGCGGCCACATCGCCGCCCGCGCGCGCTTGCCCTTCTCGGCGGTTTCCGTTGCCAGTAGCGCAGCGCCCGACCACTCACCGCCCAACCCCAAACCCTGGCAAAAGCGCAGCAGTGCCAGCAGCGCCGGAGCAAACAGGCCGATCTGGTGATAGGTAGGCAGCAATCCAATCAAAAAGGTCGCAATCCCCATCAGCAGCAGCGAACCCACCAACGTCGCCTTGCGACCCGCACGGTCGCCAAAATGCCCGAACAGGATCGAGCCGATAGGCCGCGCCACAAACGCCACGCCAAAGGTGGCCATGGATGCCAGCAGCGCGGCACTGCCCTCACCATTGGGGAAAAACAGCAGCGGAAACACCGACACGGCAGCGGTGGCATAAATATAAAAGTCGTAAAACTCGATAGTAGTCCCGAGGGTGCTGGCCATAATGATACGGCTGCGGGGGACTTGCTGCTGTTCGTCGGTGGTGTTGGCTGGGTTGGTTGGCACGACAGGCTCCGCTGGTTATGTTGTTTGCAGGGCATTCTAAGGGGAGTAGTGCTCTGGGTATAGCGCCTGGTCAGACTCAGGCCGTTGGTGGTCTGTGGCCCGGAAAGTTGAGGGTATGCAGAGTTGATTGCGGGGCCGTAAGCTTTGCCATATATTTCTGCCTTATAACTGACAAGAATAGACTCATGACCATCTCAACCGTCTTTACCAAAAATGGTAACCAGGCAGTACGCCAGCCAGCCGATGTGCGTCTGCCTGAGATATTGAAGAAGGTTCGAGTGCGCGCCCTGGGCAAGGAGCGCATTATCTCGCCAGTGGATCAGAGTTGGGACAGTTTTTTCCAGGGAGGCCCGCAAGTCAGCGAAGATTTTATGGCAGCGCATAGGATGGGTGGAGCGCAGTGATACCCATCGGATTTTTCTTATGCCGACGGGGCAATTTTGGAGTGATTTCTTGAGAGGGATGTGCGAGCAGGAGTTGTAGTACATATCAATTGATGGGTATCACTGCGCTCCACCCATCCTACGGGCTACCTCTATTTGTCAATCTGGACCACAACTGTAGTTTGTCCCCGATTAACCTGAAAATAAATCTGTCCCGTTTCTTTTCAGGTCCAGCTTTGCCCACGCCGTATTCGTCCCCACCAGAAAACCCCGGATAGTGCTCACTTCTGCTAAACAGTGCAAAGGCGCGCCAAGGCTTGGGCTGGCCAGTTGACTGAAATGGGCTGGGAACGGGTGGCAGCGCCAGGATAAGGGCTGTATTCACAGCGCTGAGCGGAGCAGCGATAAGCCGACAGCCTTGCTATCGCACTACAGATCTGCGTCTGACCTATAAAAAAGCATGTCATCATAGTGGCGTGGCATTGTAGCGGGCTATATAGTGGGCTATGGATAAAAACCCGCCTATCCCCAACGAAAAACTCCTTGATCTACTGCTCGACGTCGTCTGTGTGGTTGATATAGAGGGTCGTTTTTTGTCGGTCAGCGCCGCCAGTGAACGGGTTTTCGGTTATCGACCGGACGAAATGATTGGCCGCACGGCCTTTGAGATGATGCACCCCGACGATCGCGCTGCCAGCCGGGCGTTGGTCGAAAGCATCAACGCCGGCATCCCCTCCTCCGACCATGAGAACCGCTACCTGCGCAAAGATGGCAGTATTGTTCATATCATGTGGTCTGCCCAGTGGTTTGAGGAAGAACAGGTCAGGATCGGTGTGGCCCGGGATATTACCGTGCGCAAACGCGCCGAGGCCACACAAGCGGCGCTTTATGACATCACCCGGGCAGCACATCAGGCAGAAGATCTGCTAGTGTTATTCGAGCGTGTTCACGCCGCTGTCAGCGACTTGCTGCCCGCCAGGAATTTCTCCGTTGTGCTGTACGACGCCAGCAGGGATGAGCTGAATTTCTCCTATCACGTCGACCACGTCGACCCGGTTCCACCGCCACAGCCGCTTTCATCCGGCACACTGATTGCCGAGGTTGTGCGTTCCGGCCAGCCACTGCTGTTGAGGTCAGGCAACGCGGATGAATTGCTGGCACGGATCGGCATGGTCGCCGGTCGCCATTCCCTTGATTGGCTGGGGGTGCCCCTGCTGGCTGACAGTCGAGCCCTGGGGGCGTTGGTGGTGCAAAGCCACGATGGCCATGTACGTTACAGCGAGCAGGACAAGGAACTGCTGCAGTTTGTCTCCAGCCAGGTTGCTGCGGCCATTGATCGCAAGCACACCCACGCCCGCCTGCGCTATATGGCCGAGCACGACCAACTCACCCAACTGCCCAACCGCGCCCTGTTTCTTGATCGCCTCCAGGCTTCCCTGTGCCGTGCCCGGCGGGGCGGGCTTAAACTCGCAGTGCTCTACCTCGACATGGACCAGTTCAAGCAAGTCAATGACAGCTACGGGCACACCACCGGCGATCACCTGCTGCGGGAGGTGGCCGGTCGTCTCCAGGGCTGTGTGCGGGAAACAGATACGGTGGGACGTCTGGGTGGCGATGAGTTCGCGGTGGTATTGGATAACATTTCCCGCCTTGAGGATGCCATCCTGGTGGCTGACAAAATCCTCGTCAGCCTGAGTGAACCCTACGCGCTGGCTGGCCGCATCCTGCAGATAACCCCCAGCGTGGGAGTTGCGCTTTACCCCGACCATGGTGAGGATGAAATGCAGTTGGTGCGTCATGCCGATGATGCCATGTACGCCGCCAAGCGCGGCGGGGGTAAACGCTACAGCGCAGAGATTGAACCCCCGAAAAGCCGAATGCCGTTCCGGTCTGCCAGTCAGGATTGAGCACATTGGTTGATGCTCAAACCTGGAAATGCAGAAAAGCGACGCAATCTCCGCCCTCTGCCACCCCCGTTTCACCCGAGGTTTGGGGCCAGAGTAAAAATAGACAAATCTCGGGGAATTTCAGCACTTTTTTGCACGCGTCAACTCAGCTTGTCAAAGCAATTGATTGCTGAAAGCCTCTTTCTGGGGTGTCTGCACTGTAATCCCCCGCTCAAGCCGACGCCGGTTCCTCGCGCGCTGTGGCTGTGCTTCGTCGTTAGGCCGCAAAAAGGTATAGTCTGTGGCCTGCGACCATTGGACTAACAGGCTGTTGAAAAACGTAGGCGAGGCAGCCGAGACAAGGCAAAAAGGGCCGAAAAA
>LADM01000059.1 GCA_000961645.1 Gammaproteobacteria bacterium BRH_c0
ACGTGACCAATCGTGCCCACGTTGACGTGGGGCTTGTTGCGTTCAAACTTTTCTTTAGCCACAGGTATACCCTCTCAAGTTTCAGATACTGATACGCTGCACTCAGGAATTCTTGCTGATAATTTCCTGGGCAACATTGTTGGGAGCCTCAGAATACTTGCTGAACTCCATGGTGAATGTTGCGCGCCCCTGGGTTGCAGAGCGCAGATCGGTTGCATAGCCGAACATTTCCGCCAACGGCACTTCGGCAGTGATGACCTTGCCCATCGGGCTTTCATCCATACCCATGATCATGCCGCGACGGCGATTCAGATCGCCCACCACATCGCCCATATTGGCTTCAGGGGTGACTACTTCGATCTTCATGACCGGCTCCAGCAATACCGCGCCACCGAACTGGGCCAGCTTTTTGGTGGCCATGGAAGCGGCGATCTTGAACGCCATCTCGTTGGAATCGACATCGTGAAAGGAGCCGTCAAAGGCCGTCGCCTTCAACCCCAAAAGGGGGTAGCCCGCCAGCACCCCATTCTGCATCTGCTCGGAAATACCCTTTTGCACAGCGGGGATATATTCGCGGGGTACAACGCCTCCGACGATTTCGTTGAGGAACTCCAGACCTTCAGCACCTTCATCTTCCGCTGGCTCGAAGCGGATCCAGATGTGACCGTACTGGCCACGACCACCGGACTGGCGCACGAACTTGCCTTCAATTTCACAGGTATTTTTGATGCGCTCGCGGTAGGCCACCTGGGGCTTGCCGATATTGGCTTCGACACCGAACTCGCGGCGCATGCGGTCCACCAGAATATCGAGATGAAGCTCGCCCATGCCGGAAATGATGGTCTGGCCGGACTCTTCATCCGTTTTCACCTTGAAAGAGGGATCTTCAGCAGCAAGCTTGCCAAGGGCAATGCCCATTTTCTCCTGATCGGCTTGCGTGCGGGGTTCAACCGCCACCGAAATGACCGGCTCGGGAAACTCCATGCGCTCCAGGACAATGACATGGGCCGGGTCACAGAGCGTATCCCCGGTAGTGGTGTCCTTGAGGCCGATGACGGCGGCAATGTCGCCTGCCAGCACTTCCTTGATCTCGTCGCGATTATTGGCGTGCATCTGCACCATGCGGCCAATGCGTTCCTTGCGGTGCTTGACGGAGTTGTAGACGCCCGTGCCACTGGCCAGCATGCCGGAGTAGACCCGTACAAAGGTGAGGGTGCCGACAAAGGGATCGGTGGCGATCTTGAAGGCCAGCGCTGCAAACGGCGCGCTATCGTTGGCTTCGCGGGTTTCGACAGTAGTGCCATCTTCAAGCGTACCTTCGATGGCTTTGACTTCGGTGGGTGACGGCAGGTAGTCGATGACGGCATCGAGCACCGCCTGGACACCCTTGTTCTTGAAGGCGGAGCCACCCAGTACAGGCACTATCTCGTTCGCCAGGGTGCGCAGGCGAATACCCTTCTTGATTTCGTCCTCGCTGAGAGTGCCCCCTTCGAGGTATTTTTCCATCATCTCTTCGGTGCCTTCGGCAGCCGCTTCGACAAGCTGTTCGCGCAGCTCTTCGCACTGGGCCCGCAGGTCGTCGGGAATCTCTGCGTATTCGAATGTCATGCCCTGGTCAGCTTCGTTCCAGAGAATGGCCTTCATTTTGACCAGATCGACCACGCCCTTGAACCCATCCTCGGCACCGATGGTCATTTGCAGCGGCACAGGCAGGGCGCCAAGACGCGTCTTGAGCTGCTTGACCACCTTGATGAAGTCGGCGCCGGCACGGTCCATCTTGTTGACGAATACCATGCGCGGCACGTGGTACTTGTTGGCCTGGCGCCACACTGTTTCAGTTTGCGGCTGAACACCGGAAGAGCCACACAGAACCACTACCGCGCCGTCGAGCACGCGTAGCGAGCGCTCCACTTCAATTGTGAAGTCGACGTGTCCGGGGGTGTCGATGACATTGATGCGGTGCTGCTCAAACTGGTTATCCATTCCCTTCCAGAAGGTGGTAACAGCTGCGGAAGTAATCGTGATGCCCCGCTCCTGCTCCTGGACCATCCAGTCGGTGGTGGCGGCACCGTCATGCACTTCACCGATTTTGTGGGACAAACCCGTATAGAACAGCACGCGCTCAGTGGTCGTTGTCTTGCCTGCATCGACGTGAGCGCAGATGCCAATGTTCCGATAGCGACTGATGGGGGTCTTTCTTGCCACGATAGTTACCCTGGTAATCTGACGTTGTAATCGAGGTTCGCCAAAAGCAAAAAAAGGCAGTCACGAGGACTACCTTTTTTTGTGACTCTGGGTACTGCGCAATGATTAGAAGCGGAAATGCGAGAACGCTTTGTTCGCTTCTGCCATGCGGTGTACGTCTTCGCGTTTTTTCACAGCGCCGCCCTTGCTCTGGAAGGCGTCGAGAATCTCGCCCGCAAGGCGTTGACGCATGGACTTCTCACCGCGACCGCGGGAGTAATCCACCAACCAGCGCATGGCCAGTGCAGTACGGCGTGAAGCGCGCACTTCGACAGGCACCTGGTAGGTGGCGCCACCCACACGGCGGGATTTAACTTCCACCATGGGTGCGATATTGTCGAGGGCTTCTTCAAACACTTCGACCGGATTCTTTTTCAGGCGCTCTTCTACGAGGAGCATGGCGCCGTATACGATGCGCTCAGCGACGGCTTTTTTGCCGCTGACCATCACATGGTTCATAAACTTGGCCAGGGTGACATTGCCGTACTTGGGGTCTGGCAGCACTTCACGTTTGGCGACTACGCGTCTTCTTGGCATGTTACTTCACTCTTTTCTTCAGGATTGTCCGGAACATTTGGCACCTGGGTGCCGGTCCGGCCTTACTCGGTTCTCACCGAAATCGCAAATTACTTCTTGGGTCGCTTGGCGCCGTATTTGGAACGACGCTGACGGCGCTTGTCTACACCAGAAGTATCAAGGCTGCCACGCACGGTGTGATAACGCACACCTGGCAAATCCTTTACACGGCCGCCACGAATCAGGACCACACTGTGCTCCTGAAGGTTGTGGCCTTCACCACCGATGTAGGAAGTCACCTCATAGCCGTTGGTCAGACGTACACGGCATACCTTGCGGAGTGCAGAGTTCGGCTTCTTGGGCGTCGTAGTGTACACACGTGTACAGACGCCGCGGCGCTGGGGGCATCCCTGTAGGGCGGGAACGTCACTTTTGGCAGCTTTGCGCTTTCTCGGCTTACGAACCAACTGGTTGATCGTTGCCATTCAATATTACTCCGAAAATAAAGCCTTCCAGGGAAGGCATGGATAAAACCGGGCTAAAGGCAGAACTCGCCCACCCTAAAAAGGGAGGCGGCATTCTAAAGACACCGCCTCTCCGAGTCAATACGCCGGGGATTAACCGGCTGCTTATTCTTCATTGCCAGCATTGAGCGCTTCGGACAGTGCCGCTTCGACGTCGCTGGCCGATACACCGACAACTTCTGCCAGCGCTGCTTCCCGACGCTTGCGGCGCTGGGCGTGGTAGGCGAGACCGGTACCGGATGGAATCAGTCGGCCCACTACCACGTTTTCCTTCAGGCCGCGCAGTCCATCGCGCTTGCCGGTTACCGATGCCTCGGTCAGTACACGGGTAGTTTCCTGGAACGAAGCAGCGGAGATAAAGCTCTCCGTTGCCAGCGATGCCTTGGTGATACCCAGCAACTGGCGGTCAAACTTGGCAGGCAGCTTGTTTTGCAGCTGCAATGCTTCGTTTTCATCCAGAACGCGGTTGTACTCGGCCTGCTCGCCCCGCACAAATGACGACTCACCCATGTCGGTGACTTCGACCTTGCGCAGCATCTGCCGCACGATCACTTCGATGTGTTTGTCGTTAATCTTCACGCCCTGCAGGCGATAGACTTCCTGTACTTCATTGCCGATATATCTGGCCAGGGAGTCCACACCCTGCAAACGCAGGATATCGTGGGGGTTGTCAGGACCATCGGCGATTTTCTCGCCGCGGGCAACCTGCTCACCCTCGTAGACACCGAGCTGGCGCCACTTGGGGATCAACTCTTCGTAAGAATCACCGCCATCGCTGGGGGTAATAATGAGTCGACGCTTGCCCTTGGTTTCCTTGCCAAAGCTGACGGTGCCGGAGATCTCGGCAAGAATGGCGGGATCCTTGGGCTTGCGCGCTTCGAACAGATCGGCCACGCGCGGCAGACCACCGGTGATATCGCGGGTTTTTGAACTCGCCTGGGGAATCCTGGCAACAATATCACCAGCGCGGATGTTCTCACCGTCGCTGAGGGTAATGATCGCGTTAACCGGCAGCATGTAGTGCGCGGGCACAGTGGAGTTCGGGAACTGGAGCTCCTTACCCTTGGCATCCAGCAGCGTCACCATCGGCTTCATATCCTTACCGGCCGCAGGGCGGTCGTTGGGATCCAGTACGGCGATGTTGGTCAGGCCCGTCAGGTCATCGGTCTGGCGCTTGATGCTGAGACCTTCTTCCATACCGGAGAAGGCAACAGTACCGGCCACTTCAGTGATGATGGGGTGTGTGTGGGGATCCCACTTGGCCACCACCTGTCCGGCAGTGACAGGATCGCCATCCTTGATGGTGATGGAGGCGCCGTAGGGAATCTTGTAGCGCTCGCGCTCACGGCCATTGGCATCGGCCACGGCCAGCTCACCGGAGCGGGAGACAGCCACCTGGTCATTCTCTCTCTCGACCAGCTTGATATTGATCAGGCGGGCAGAACCGGCGGATTTGACCTGGATATTATCGACCGCAGAAGCCCGCGACGCAGCACCACCAATGTGGAAGGTACGCATGGTCAGCTGGGTACCAGGCTCACCGATGGACTGGGCAGCGATAACACCCACCGCTTCACCCACGTTGACCTTGTGACCGCGAGCCAGGTCGCGACCATAGCACTCGGAACAGATACCGTAGCGGGTTTCACAGGTGATCGGGGAGCGCACGCAGACTTCATCGATGCCCATGGCCTCGATGCGATCAACCCACCTTTCATCAATCATGGTGCCTGCAGGGACGGCAATTTCGTCGCTGCCGGGCTTGAGCACATCGCGGGCCACAACGCGACCGAGGATGCGGTCGCCCAGCGATTCGATGATGTCACCACCTTCGATGACCGGCGACATCAGCAGGCCTTCCGTGGTACCGCAATCGATACCGGTCACCACCACATCCTGGGCAACATCCACCAGGCGGCGGGTGAGATAACCGGAGTTGGCGGTTTTCAGTGCCGTATCGGCCAGACCCTTACGGGCACCGTGGGTAGAGATAAAGTACTGCAGTACGTTGAGGCCTTCGCGGAAGTTGGCGACGATGGGCGTCTCGATGATGGAGCCATCGGGACGGGCCATCAGGCCGCGCATACCGGCGAGCTGGCGGATCTGTGCCGGCGAACCCCGTGCGCCGGAATCAGCCATCATGAACACCGAGTTGTAGGAGGCCTGCTCCACTTCGGTGCCATCACGGGCAATGACCTTTTCCTTGGAAATCCCTTCCATCATCGACTTGGCCACCTGGTCATTGGCGCGCGACCAGATATCGATCACCTTGTTGTACTTCTCGCCCTGGGTAACCAGGCCGGAAGCAAACTGGGATTCGATCTCCATCACCTCGTCATCAGCGCGCTGGATGATAGCGGCCTTGTTGTCGGGGATCAGGAAGTCATTCACACCGATGGATGAACCGGAGCGAGTGGAGAAGTCAAAACCCGTATACATCAACTGATCGGCAAAAATCACCGTGGCCTTGAGGCCAACCTTGCGGTAGCACTGGTTGATGATGCGGGAAATGGCCTTTTTGGTCATCGCCTGGTTGACCATCGAGAACGGCAGCCCCTGGGGAACGATCTCCCACAGCAGGGCGCGACCAACGGTGGTCTCAACGATGCTGGTATTTTCGCTACGCTCGCCATCTTCGTCGAAGATCACTTCATTGATACGCACTTTTACCCGCGCCTGAAGATGGGCCTGGCGGCTGTAGTAGGCGCGCGAAACCTCTTTCAGGTCGGCAAACACCTGACCTTCACCTTTCACATTCAGCTTGTCGCGGGTCATGTAGTACAGACCCAGAACAACGTCCTGTGAGGGCACGATGATAGGTTCACCGTTGGCAGGCGAAAGAATGTTGTTGGTGGACATCATCAGGGCGCGGGCTTCGAGCTGCGCCTCAATGGTCAGCGGCACGTGCACAGCCATCTGGTCGCCGTCAAAGTCGGCGTTGTAGGCGGCGCAGACCAGCGGGTGCAGCTGGATGGCCTTGCCTTCAATCAGAACCGGCTCGAACGCCTGGATACCCAGACGGTGCAAGGTAGGTGCACGGTTGAGGAGCACCGGGTGTTCACGGATCACGTCGTCGAGAATATCCCAGACAACCGCTTCTTCGCGCTCCACCATTTTCTTGGCGGCCTTGATGGTTGTCGCCAGGCCGCGGGATTCCAGCTTGGAGAAAATAAACGGCTTGAACAGCTCCAGCGCCATGCGCTTGGGCAGACCGCACTGATGCAGACGCAGGGTCGGACCCACCACGATCACCGAACGACCGGAGTAGTCAACGCGCTTACCCAGCAGGTTCTGACGGAAACGACCCTGCTTGCCCTTGATCATGTCGGCCAGGGACTTCAGCGGGCGCTTGTTGGAGCCGGTGATGGCGCGGCCGCGACGACCGTTGTCGAGCAGGGCATCAACGGATTCCTGCAGCATGCGCTTTTCGTTGCGCACGATGATATCGGGAGCGTTGAGCTCCAGCAGGCGCTTGAGACGGTTGTTGCGGTTGATCACCCGGCGGTACAGATCGTTCAGATCCGAGGTGGCAAAACGACCACCGTCGAGGGGCACCAGCGGGCGCAGGTCCGGCGGCAGCACCGGCAGGGCTTCAAGAATCATCCACTCGGGCTTGTTACCAGACAGGTGGAATGCTTCCAGCAGCTTGAGGCGCTTGGAAAGCTTCTTGCTCTTGGTCTCGGAGTTGGTATTGGGCAGTTCTTCGCGGATATCGGCGATTTCGCGCTCAAGGTCGATATCCCGCAGCAGCGCCTGGATGGCTTCGGCGCCCATGCTGGCGCGGAATTCATCGCCATATTCTTCCATAGCCTCGAAGTACTGCTCATCATTGAGCAGCTGACTGCGCTCGAGGGTGGTCATACCGGGATCGGTAACCACAAAGGATTCGAAATACAGAACCCGCTCGATTTCGCGCAGGGTCATGTCCAGCAGCAACCCGATACGGGACGGCAGGGATTTCAGGAACCAGATGTGCGCCACAGGGCTGGCCAGTTCAACGTGGCCCATGCGCTCGCGCCGCACCTTGGCGAGTGTCACTTCCACGCCACATTTCTCGCAGACAATGCCGCGATGCTTCATGCGCTTGTACTTGCCGCACAGGCACTCGTAGTCGCGCACCGGGCCAAAAATCTTGGCACAGAACAGGCCTTCGCGCTCTGGCTTGAAGGTACGGTAATTGATGGTTTCCGGTTTTTTGACTTCGCCAAATGACCAGGAGCGAATCATGTCCGGCGATGCCAGGCCGATGCGAATGGCATCAAACTCGCCATTCTGATCCTGTGACTTCAGCAGATTCAGTAAGTCTTTCAAGGCCCTTCCTCCAGTGGATGCTTGCCTTACTCACCGGCATTGCTGCCGGTGAATGTCTAAACGCTTGCTATTACTCGTCGTATTCCAGTTCCATGTTGATACCCAGAGAGCGAATCTCCTTGACCAGCACGTTGAAGGATTCCGGCATACCTGGCTCCATCCTGTGGTCGCCGTCAACGATGTTTTTGTACATCTTGGTCCGGCCATTCACATCATCGGATTTCACCGTGAGCATTTCCTGCAGGGTGTAGGCCGCGCCATAGGCTTCCAGTGCCCACACTTCCATCTCACCGAAGCGCTGGCCACCAAACTGTGCCTTACCACCGAGTGGCTGCTGGGTAACGAGGCTGTAGGAACCCGTGGAACGGGCATGCATCTTGTCGTCCACCAGGTGGTTCAACTTGAGCATATACATGTAACCCACGGTGACCTCGCGGTCGAAAGCCTCACCGGTGCGACCATCATAGAGCGTCATCTGGCCGTGCTCGGGCAAATCAGCCAGCTTGAGCAAGCGCTTGATTTCATCCTCATGGGCGCCATCGAACACCGGTGTCGCCATGGGCACGCCCTTCGAGAGGTTGCCCGCAAGTTCCAGCACTTCCACATCGGTCAGGGTAGCGATATCAATGGGCTCAGCGCAGTCGCCGGTACTGTAGATTTCCTGAATGAACTTGCGAATTTCCGCCAGCTTGCGCTGCTGTTCCATCATGGCGTTGATTTTCTCGCCAAGACCTTTGGCAGCCAGACCCAGATGGGTTTCCAGGATCTGACCCACGTTCATCCGCGACGGTACACCCAGCGGGTTGAGGACAACGTCCACCGGCACACCATCAATGTCGTAGGGCATATCTTCGACCGGCTTGATGGCGGAGATAACACCCTTGTTACCGTGACGGCCCGCCATCTTGTCGCCGGGCTGGATACGACGCTTGACGGCCAGGTAAACCTTGACAGTCTTCAGCACACCGGGAGCAAGATCATCACCGCCCTGGAGCTTGCGCTTCTTGTCTTCAAAACGCTCGTCCTGCTGCTTGCGGCGCTCCTTGAGAAGCTCCTCGGCACGGGTCAGCTGTTCGTTGAGGGCGTCATCTTCCATACGCACCTTGAACCAGCGCTCCTGATCATAATCAGCAACCATTTCGGCGGTCAGGACATCGCCCTTTTTCAGGCCCACAGCCTTGACCACTTTCTTGCCAACCAGGGCATCCTGCAGGCGCTCGAAGGTGGCGTTTTCCATGATGCGGAATTCGTCCTTCAAGTCCTTGCGGTATTCTTCCAGGGCAGCCTTTTCAATCTGTTTGGAACGGGCATCCTTCTCCAGGCCTTCACGGGTGAACACCTGAACGCCGATGACTGTGCCCTTGGTGCTGCTGGGCACGCGCAGTGAGGTGTCCTTAACGTCTGAGGCTTTTTCACCAAAGATGGCGCGCAGCAGTTTTTCTTCCGGCGTCAGCTGGGTTTCACCCTTGGGGGTCACCTTGCCGACCAGGATATCGCCAGCGGCCACTTCGGCACCGACATAGACAATACCGGATTCATCCAGACGCGCCAGCGCCGCTTCACCCACATTGGGGATATCGGCAGTGATTTCCTCCGGCCCCAGCTTGGTATCCCGGGCTGTACAGGTGAGCTCCTGAATATGGATAGTGGTGAAACGGTCTTCATCCACTACGCGTTCGGAGATCA
Organism: Gammaproteobacteria bacterium BRH_c0; assembly: GCA_000961645.1. Taxonomy (GTDB): domain Bacteria; phylum Pseudomonadota; class Gammaproteobacteria; order Pseudomonadales; family Porticoccaceae; genus NAT127. The sequence goes on from LADM01000059.1 coordinate 9,282, forward strand.
GGATCGAATCCTCGAAGTTGTAACCGTTCCAGGGCATAAACGCGATTCGCATATTCTGCCCCAGCGCCAGTTCACCCAGGTCGACAGAGGGGCCATCGGCGAGGATATCGCCCTTGGCAATCACATCGCCAGCTTTCACAATGGGGCGCTGGTTGATACAGGTGTTCTGGTTGGAACGGGTATATTTGATGAGGTTGTAGATATCCACACCGGCATCGCCAGTTTCGATAGCATCCTCATCGACGCGCACAACGATACGCGCCGCATCCACGTTCTCAATCACACCACCGCGACGAGCGACCACACAAACACCGGAGTCACGGGCTACAACCCGCTCGATACCGGTACCCACAAGCGGCTTTTCTGCACGCAGGGTAGGTACAGCCTGACGCTGCATGTTGGAGCCCATCAAGGCGCGGTTGGCGTCATCGTGTTCCAGGAAGGGAATCAGCGAGGCGGCAATCGACACTACCTGACGTGGCGACACGTCCATGTAGTCCACCTCCTGGGGTGGCTTGACGGTAAACTCGCCCATGTGCCTTACGGTAACCAGTTCCTCAGTCAGTTCACCTTTCTGGTTTACCGCTGCGGACGCCTGGGCAATCACATGAGTGCCTTCTTCAATCGCCGACAGGTATTCAATATCACTGGTGACCTTGCCGTCGATTACCTTGCGGTACGGCGCTTCGATAAAGCCGTAGTCGTTGGTACGGGCATAGGTGGCCAGGGAGTTGATCAGGCCGATGTTCGGACCTTCAGGGGTTTCGATGGGACACACACGGCCATAGTGGGTCGGGTGCACGTCGCGCACTTCAAAACCGGCCCGCTCGCGGGTCAGACCACCTGGCCCCAACGCAGAGACGCGGCGCTTGTGGGTGACTTCCGACAGCGGGTTGTTCTGATCCATAAACTGGGACAGCTGGCTGGAGCCGAAGAACTCTTTCATGGCAGCGGCAACAGGCTTGGCGTTGACCAGGTCCTGGGGCATCAACCCTTCGCTCTCCACAACCGAGAGACGTTCCTTGACTGCACGCTCGACCCTGACGAGACCAATGCGGAACTGGTTTTCAGCCATCTCGCCCACAGAGCGGACGCGGCGGTTGCCGAGGTGGTCAATGTCGTCCACAACGCCTTTGCCATTGCGAATGGCAATCAGGGTGCGCATAACGTCGACAATATCCTCACGCGCCAGGGTGCCGGAACCTTCCACTTCTTCACGGCCAAGGCGGCGATTGAATTTCATGCGGCCAACGGCGGAGAGATCGTAGCGCTCCAGTGAGAAGAACAGATTGTTAAACAGGTTTTCTGCAGATTCCTTGGTCGGCGGCTCACCGGGACGCATCATGCGATAGATTTCCACCAGCGCCTCGAGCTGGGTGCGGGTGGGATCGTTGCGCAGGGTATCCGACATGAACGGGCCGCAGTCGAGATCGTTGGTATAGATAACCTCGATCTTCTTGGCATCCGCATTGTTCAGCTTGTCGAGAATCTCCGGGGTGATCTCGGTGTTACATTCCAGCAGCAATTCACCGGTTTTGGGATCGATGACATCCTTGGCGAGTACCCGACCGTGCAGATAGTCTGAGGGCACCTCAAGCTTGGTGATATTGTCATTTTCGAGCTGACGAATATGGCGAGCGGTAATACGGCGGCCCTGCTCGACGATGACCTTGCCGCCCTTGCCCTTGATGTCAAAGCTGGAGATTTCACCACGCAGGCGCCCCGGCTCAAGATCAAGCACATAGGTGCCATCTTTTTTGACTTCAAACACACTGATTTCAAAGAACATACCGAGAACTTCCTCGGCATTGTAGCCAAGGGCTCTGAGCAGAATGGTCGCTGGCAGTTTGCGGCGACGGTCGATGCGTACAAAGAGCTGATCCTTGGGGTCGAATTCAAAATCCAGCCATGACCCACGGTAGGGGATGATGCGCGCGGAATACAGCAGCTTGCCGGATGAATGGGTTTTGCCCTTGTCGTGATCAAAGAACACGCCGGGAGAGCGGTGCAACTGGGAAACGATAACGCGCTCGGTACCATTGATGATAAAGGTGCCGTGATCGGTCATCAGGGGGATCTCCCCCATGTACACTTCCTGCTCCTTGATGTCCTTGATGGCTTTATTGGATGATTCCTTGTCGTAAATCACCAGGCGCACGCGGACCCTCAGGGGCACAGCAAAGGTAACACTTCTGAGTTTGCAGTCTTCCACATCGAAGAGGGGTTTGCCCAGGGAGTAATCGACGTACTCGAGGGCGGCATTGCCAGAAAAGCTGACAATGGGGAAAACGGATTTGAACGCAGCGTCCAGCCCTGTATCGCTTCTTTCGCTGGCCGAGACGCCCAACTGGGTGAATTTACGGTAGGAATCCAGCTGTATAGCCAGCAGCGGTGGAAGTTCCATCACCTGCTGCAGCTTGCCAAAGTCCTTGCGAATGCGTTTTTTTTCGGTGTAGGAATAAGCCATCAGTAGTCACCAGCACTTTCACTTTTGGGAGCATGGGGATGCAGCTGAAACTGCACCTCCATTGCAGAGGATCTTCTGCTTTACCGGTTGGTAAACAGGAAAAGGCCGGCGGGAGACCCGCCAGCCAGCACCTGATTTTCGCCAGGCAATAGATCGCGATGCACTATGAACTTACTTAAGTTCGACAGCTGCGCCCGCTTCTTCCAGTTGCTTCTTGGCGTCTTCAGCTTCTGCTTTGGAAATACCTTCCTTCAGGGTTGAAGGAGCGCCATCGACCATATCCTTGGCTTCTTTGAGGCCAAGACCGGTGATTGCACGAACAACCTTGATGACGTTGACTTTCTTTTCGCCAGCGGCAGTCAGGACAACATCGAACTCAGTCTTTTCTTCAACAGCGGCAGCAGCTTCACCGGCAACGGCAACTGCAGCGACGGCAGCGCTTACGCCAAACTTTTCTTCCATGGCAGAAACCAGCTCGACAACATCCATAACGGACATTTCGGCAATGGCATTCATGATATCTTCTTTAGACAGTGACATGTGTCAATTCCCATTTGTGGAGCACTTACCGTTCACTGAACGCGGCTCGTTAACCATTGTGACTGCAAAATCTCAGGCAGCCTGTTGCTCTTTCTGATCACGAATTGCAGCAATTGTGCGAACCAGCTTGCCAGCGGCAGCTTCTTTCATCACGCTCATCAGTTTGGCAATCGCTTCGTTGTACGTCGGCAGGCTTGCCAGCAACGAAACATCCACCAAACCGCCTTCAAAGGCAGCCGTTTTCAGCTCAAACTTGTCATTGCCCTTGGCGAAATCCTTGAAGATGCGGGCAGCCGCACCGGGATGTTCGCTGGAAAAAGCAATCAAAGTCGGGCCGACGAATGACTCGGAGAGACATTCGTAAGGCGTACCCTCAACAGCGCGACGTGCCAGGGTGTTGCGGACCACTTTCATCCACACACCGTTGGCGCGAGCTTCCTTGCGCAGGGCTGTCATTTTGGCCACCGTGATGCCACGGGCATCGGCGACCACAGCGGACAAGGCACCCTGTGCAGCTTGCTGGACTTCAGCGACAATCGCTTTTTTGTCTTCGAGTCCTATTGCCACGGGTATTCTCCAAAGTTACATTGGCATTGCTGCCAACCGTTTGTCATTCCCCACCAAAACTGCTGGAGGGGGACGTATCGGTGATCAAATTCAGCGCAAGACTGAATCGGGTTTCACCATCTGCGTAGGCTATGCAGGTTGCTGACGGCGATAAAACCGCACAAGACCTGAACGATTAAAACAGGGCAGACACCCTGTTACCTACGGTCTTTGACGGCCCAGGTTGTACCTGGACCCCAAAGTTCTTTTATTGCCTCAGGCTTCCAGGGAAGACTGGTCGAGCGTCAAGCCAGGACCCATGGTGGTCGACAGGGTGACTTTCTTGACATAAATGCCCTTGGCAGATGAAGGCTTCACTTTTCTCAGTTCGGTGATAAGCGCTTCAATATTTTCCTTGATGGCCACAGCATCGAAACTCAGGCGACCAATACCGCCGTGGATAATGCCGTTCTTGTCGGCGCGGAAGCGCACCTGACCAGCTTTGGCATTACGCACAGCTGTTGCAACATCGACTGTCACAGTGCCTGTTTTCGGGTTTGGCATCAGCCCGCGTGGGCCCAGGATCTGACCCAGCTGACCTACGACGCGCATGGCTGCAGGGTCGGCAATGACCACATCGAAATCCAGGTTGCCGGCCTTGACCTGCTCGGCAAGATCATCCATACCGACGATATCAGCACCGGCAGCCTTGGCTGCTTCTGCGGCATCACCCTGGGTGAAAACCGCTACGCGTACAGACTTGCCAGTACCGTGTGGCAGGGTGGTAGCACCACGCACCGCCTGGTCGGATTTACGGGGGTCAATACCGAGATTCACCGACACATCAAACGTTTCCTGAAACTTGACGGTAGAAAGCTCCTTGAGGAGGGCTACGGCTTCATCAATCGGGTACAACTTGGCAACATCAACTTTTTCGCGAATAGCGCGCGCACGCTTTGACAACTTGGCCATTACAGTCCCTCCACTTCCAGTCCCATTGCACGGGCGGAGCCGGCAATCGTTCTCACCGCACCATCGAGATCAGCAGCGGTCAAATCCGGTGCTTTTGCCTTGGCGATCTCTTCCAGTTGCTCCCGGGTCACCTTTCCGACCTTGTCGGTGTTGGGACGCGCACTGCCACCTTTGACTCCTGCAGCTTTCTTCAGCAAGAAGGAAGCTGGCGGTGTTTTCATGATGAAAGTGAAGCTGCGATCGCTATAGACGGTGATCACAACCGGGACCGGTGCGCCGGGCTCCATACCCTGGGTCTGGGCGTTGAACGCCTTACAGAATTCCATGATATTGACACCGTGCTGACCCAGGGCAGGACCAACCGGCGGGCTGGGGTTGGCCTGTGTGGCCTTAACCTGCAGCTTGACGTAAGCATTTACCTTCTTTGCCATTTTCTATCTCCAGATGGGTAATTAACGCCTCAGGGTTGCACCCTGTAATCGGCTCCCCGACGGGGTTGTAAACCCGCCACCAAAAACGGTTGCCGCTTGGCGAGGCAACCGCACCTTAAACTCTGTCAGGCCTTGTCTACCTGAGTGAAATCCAGCTCCACCGGCGTCGAGCGGCCAAAAATCGACACCGCCACCCGCAGGCGGCTCTTGTCGTAATTGACTTCTTCAACCACGCCGTTGAAGTCGTTGAAGGGGCCATCGACGACGCGCACCACTTCACCCGGCTCGAAGATTGTCTTGGGTTTGGGCTTGTCCTCAGCATCGTGCACACGCTGGAGGATTGCCTCTGCCTCCTTGCTGGTAATCGGCGCCGGTTTATCCGCCTTGCCACCGATAAAACCCATCACGCGAGGGGTTTCTTTCACCAGGTGCCAGGTTTCGTCATCAAGCTCCATTTGCACCAGCACATAACCGGGAAAGAATTTCCGCTCGCTCTTGCGCTTCTGGCCAGCCTTCATTTCCACCACTTCTTCGGTGGGAACAAGAATGTCACCAAATCGATCTTCCATCCCGGCCAAGGCAACACGCTCTTTCAATGTGTTGGCCACTTTCTTTTCATAACCGGAGTAAGCGTGCACTACATACCAGCGCTTCGACATTCGTACCTACCCTATTATCATTGAGGTTATCCAGCCAAAGAGACTGTCCAGCCCCCACAGAATCAACGCCATCACCAAAATAAAGGCGACCACAACCAGTGTGGTCTGGTTGCGTTCCTGGCGAGTCGGCCACACGACACGGCGCGCCTCAACCTGCGCACCTTTGAGCAACCCCCAGGCATCTGCACCCTTTTGGGTGTTGAAAGCCAGGGCAATCGCAACAGCGACCACAACAACAAGACCGATTACCCGGTACAGCAGTGGCAAGGATGAGAAATAGTAATTTGCGTAGATTCCACCCGCCAGCAACAGCAGGATGAAAATCCATTTAGGACCATCGAGACGATAAGACTTTTCCTGGGCAGCAGAACTCATTGTCTGTTATCAACCTTCGGTCTACAAAGTGGCAGGCCAGGAGGGACTCGAACCCCCAACCCCCGGTTTTGGAGACCGGTGCTCTACCAATTGAACTACTGGCCTGTAATTTTTTGCTGGCGGCTTTCCAACTAACAACCAAGCCGAGACGCCCCAAAAGCGCCTCGGCCCGGTTACCGCTTTCAGTACTTACGCGAGAATTTTGGCAACCACACCGGCGCCAACAGTACGTCCACCTTCGCGAATCGCAAAGCGCAGGCCTTCTTCCATCGCAATCGGGGCAATCAGGGTCACCGTCATCTGTACGTTGTCACCCGGCATTACCATCTCAACACCTTCGGGCAGCTCGCAGGAGCCGGTCACGTCGGTGGTGCGGAAGTAGAACTGCGGACGGTAGCCGTTGAAGAACGGGGTGTGACGGCCGCCCTCTTCCTTCGACAGCACATAGATCTCGGACTGGAACTTGGTGTGCGGCTTGATGGTGCCCGGCTTGCACAGCACCTGGCCGCGCTCCACGTCGTCGCGCTTGGTGCCGCGCAGCAGGACGCCGACGTTCTCACCGGCACGACCTTCGTCGAGCAGCTTGCGGAACAT
>LADM01000017.1 GCA_000961645.1 Gammaproteobacteria bacterium BRH_c0
CTATACCCAAAGGGCACACTGGGCGCGACGAGCGTAGTTTGGTCATTCCAAATGAGCGAGAAGCAACGACGAGTGGCGCTTTTTTAGGCGCAACCCGAAGGGCTGGGGCCATTTTTGCGCCCAGCTTCGTTGTCAGTCGTTCATTTAGGCCCGCTAAATTTCTCTCCCTCCGCCTCGCTGGTCGAAAAAATGGCCTCCAGCGGCGATAATCCAAATAGTGTTAACAGGCCCTAGGCGCAACTGCGGGGCAAATCTCTCACGCCGTGAGATGTTTTAATGGCAGATGAAAGATGGAATAGCAGCCTCGAACGCGTTTTGTCTCTCATCTGCCTTCTCTGATCTCCCGCTCTCCCCCTTCAAATCCCGCCCCGCAATTCCCCCTCGACAACAAATAGCAATTTACTATAGAAAACATAGGGTCAATTGATTAGATCAAACCATCGGCTTTGCTTAGGATGGCCATGTCAACTTACTGACCATCCTAACCCCCACGGAGTAAACCGATGCAAACACTGATCAATACTGAAGTTAAACCTTTTACTGCCAATGCCTACCACAACGGCCAGTTTATCCCGGTCAGCGATGCGGACCTGAAAGGCAAATGGTCTGTGGTGTTCTTCTACCCTGCGGATTTCACCTTTGTGTGCCCCACCGAGCTGGGCGATCTGGCGGACAACTACGCCGAGTTCCAGAAAATGGGCGTAGAGATCTACAGCGTCTCCACGGACACTCACTTCACCCACAAGGCGTGGCATGACACGTCCGACACCATCGGCAAAATCCAGTACCCGATGATCGGCGACCCCACCGGCGCGATCACCCGCAACTTCGGCGTCATGATCGAGGAAGCCGGGCTGGCGGAACGGGGCACATTCGTCATCGATCCCAGCGGCAAAATCCAGATTATTGAAATCAACGCTGGCGGCATTGGCCGCGACGCTTCCGAGCTGCTGCGCAAGGTTAAAGCCGCCCAGTACGTCGCCGAACACCCCGGCGAAGTCTGCCCCGCCAAGTGGAAAGCTGGCGAAGCCACGCTCGCCCCCTCCCTTGATCTGGTAGGAAAAATCTGACCAACAACCGCGCCGCGGTGATCCATCGCTGCGGCGCGGTATTTCAGCACACAAGTGCTGCCCTGCATCAACCTTCCAGTGCCGCAACCCCAAGGGCCGTTATTTCAAGGAGAAAGCCATGCTCGACGATTCGATCAAAACCCAGCTGAAAACCTATCTTGAACGCCTGCAGCGCCCCATCGAATTGGTCGCCTCCCTCGACGACAGCGACAAATCCGCTGAAATGCGCGAGCTGCTGGCCGATATCGTCGGGTTATCACCACTGGTGAGTACGCGCGAAGATGGCAGCGAGGTGCGCAGGCCATCATTTTCCATTGGCGTGGCGGGAGAGAAGGCGCGGGTCCATTTTGCCGGGATTCCCATGGGCCACGAATTCACCTCGCTGGTGCTGGCCCTGCTCCAGGTTGGCGGTCACCCGCCCAAGGTGGATCCAGCCACCACCGAACAGATTCGTGCGATTCAAGGCAACTTCCGCTTTGAAACCTTTATCTCGCTGTCCTGCCACAACTGTCCCGATGTGGTGCAGGCACTCAACCTGATGGCGATACTCAATCCCGGCATTGAGAGCGTGATGATCGACGGCGCCCTCTTTCAGGAAGAAGTGGAAAATCGTCAGGTGATGGCGGTACCCAGTGTCTTGCTCAATGGTGAAAACTTCGGTCAGGGACGCATGTCTCTGGAGGAAATCGTCGCCAAAATCGATACCGGCGCTGCTGCACGCGACGTGGAAAAACTCAATGCACGGGATGCCTTTGATGTGCTGGTGGTCGGCGGTGGCCCTGCAGGTGCGGCTGCCGCACTGTATGCAGCGCGCAAGGGTATTAACACCGGCGTCCTTGCCGAGCGCTTTGGCGGCCAGGTGCTGGATACGCTGTCCATCGAGAACCTGGTATCGGTGCCCCACACTGAAGGCCCCAAACTGGCCACCGCGCTGGAGCAGCATGTCAGAGAATACGACGTCGATATCATGAACCTGCAACGTGCCGAAGCACTGGTGCCAGCGGGGTCAGACGGGCTTATCCAGGTTCGCACCGCAGGTGGTGCAACACTGAAGGCGAGGAGCGTTATTCTCGCCACCGGCGCACGCTGGCGCGAAATGAACGTACCCGGCGAAGCGCAATACCGCAACAAGGGCGTAGCCTACTGCCCGCACTGCGACGGCCCGCTGTTCAAGGGCAAGCGCGTTGCCGTGATCGGTGGCGGCAACTCCGGTGTCGAGGCGGCCATTGATCTGGCAGGGGTGGTATCCCACGTCACCCTGCTGGAATTTGACCACCAGCTGCGCGCCGATGCCGTGTTGCAGGACAAGCTCAACAGCCTGCCCAATGTGACTGTCATTGTCAGCGCCGAGACTACGGAGGTGAGCGGCGACGGCGAGAAAGTGGATGGTTTGCTCTACAGCGATCGCATCAGCGGTGAGACAAAGCGGGTTGATCTGGAAGGCATTTTTGTGCAGATAGGCCTGCTGCCCAACACCGACTGGCTGAAAGGTACGATCTCACTGTCCCAGCGGGGTGAAATAGAAGTGGATGCAAAAGGACAGACTTCAGTGCCAGGAGTGTTCGCCGCAGGGGATTCCACCACCACACCCTACAAGCAAATCATTATCGCCATGGGCGACGGCGCCAAGGCCAGTCTCGGTGCTTTTGATCACCTCATCCGAAGCTCAGTAACGGAACAACCCGCTGAGAGCGTGAAGCAGAAAGCAGTCGCTTAAAGCAACGCAGCAAGGACTGTAGAAAAAGCTGACGGAAGGGTGGGCATAAGCCCGCCCTTCCGTCGCTTTAAACTATAGGAATCTCTAAAGATTAACGATGCTTTTTAAGAACGATCTTTTTTAAGATCGCTTTTCAGATCACCAAAAGCGGCCTGTACCGTACCGGCCGCTTTCTTTATCTTGCCCTTGATTTCAAGGCTTTCATTGCCAACGGCTTTACCGGCAGCTTCCTTGACCTGACCTTCAGTTTTGGTGATACGGCCTTTAACCTGATCCTTGTTCATAACAGTGCGCCTATTGGGTTGTACCTGGTGGTGAATATCAGTGGTACGGAATCTTCTTCCGTGTTGCACCGCGTGCCATGGCTACAATAGGCTGAGCATCAGCCCTGGTCTGTTCGGAGGCACACACAGAACCAGGGTGAAGGATCAGGTGTAAGGGCTAAACCGGCCTTTTGGCCTCTGGTCCGGCAATGGCCATGGCCTTGATATAGGCAGGTCGCTGGCTGACGCGTTTCACATAGGCAGATACGTTGGGCAGGTGATCCACAGTCGGGCCACCGAACAGCGGCAGCGAGGTAAAAGCAAAAAAGTTGATCAGATCGGCGGCGGTAAATGCCGGCCCGGCAAGATATTCGCTTTCACCCAGACGCTGCTCAAGGTGATTGAACATACGCTCTTCACGCTCCTTCGAAAAACCATCGGCGCGCTGCACAGCGGGATCATCAGGTGAGGCATTGCGCAGGAACATGCGCAGCATCAGGTTGGCCGAGAGGCTGTCGCGGAAACTCATCCAGTACAGGTAATCAGGGTAGTTGGGTTGATTCTTGTCAACGCCAAAGCGGCCATCGCCGTATCGGTTGATGATGTATTCGATAATAGCCTGGGATTCGCACAGCACCAGGTCACCGTCGCGAATCACCGGCGCGGTGGCGACAGGATGCAGGGCCTTGTACTCGGGCGGCGCCAGTCCGCTTTCAGCGCGGTCAAACCATTCGAGCTGGTAGGGCAGCCCCAATTCTTCCATAAGCCAGACAATGCGGTCGGATTGGGAAACGCCCAGGTGGTAGATGGTTATCATTGTTAATCCTTTAAAGTTTGAGGTTGTTTAGCATTCAGGGATGGTACTCCGCACCACTGTGATTGTGAATCGGGCCATAACAGGTATCATTGGCCTGTATCTGCATAGGGGTTTTCAACAGCTCCATTATCTGCGCAACCATCACCGATAAGGAACACAATGGGCTTGAAACAACCGGGTTTGGCAAAACTGGCAATCGTCGGAGTATTGTTCACACTGCTGCTCAGCGCCTGCGGTGGCGGCGAATCCAACGTAGAGGCGGGCAACCGCGACAAGATCCTGCATTTTGGCAACGGTACCGAACCCCAGGAACTTGACCCCCATATTGTCACGGGCATACCCGAGCACAACATCATCCACGCCCTGCTCGAAGGTCTGGTGGGCAAGGATCCGCAAACCCTCGAACCCATCCCTGCGGTCGCCAAATCCTGGCAAATCAGTGAAGACGGCAAAACCTATACCTTCCAGCTGCGGGAAAATGCCCGCTGGTCGAACGGCGACCCGCTGGCAGCAGAGGATTTTGTCTGGTCCTGGTGGCGCGCACTACAGCCAGCGCTGGGCAACCAGTACGCCTATATGCTGTTCCCGGTGGTCAACGCCGAAGCCTATGCCAATGGCGACATCACCGATTTCAGCCAGGTGGGTATCAAGGCCATCGACAAGCACACCCTTCAGGTCACCCTCAATAACCCCACGCCCTACTTTCTTCAGCTCCTGGACCATTACAGCGCTTTCCCGGTACACCGCGCCACCATTGAAAAATTCGGTGCAGCCGATGAGCGCGGCAGCCGCTGGACCCGTCCGGGTAACTATGTGGGCAATGGCCCTTTTGTGCTGGACACCTGGAAGCTCAACAAGATCATCACCGTGCGCAAGAACCCCCACTATTGGGGTGCTGACAAAGTGCGCCTTAATGGCATCGACTTCCACCCCATTGAAAATGTCTCTACCGAAGAGCGCATGTTCCGCGCCGGGCAGCTGCATATCACCGGCACTATTCCCATCGACAAGATCGCTCTTTATCAGGAAAAACACCCGCAACTGCTTCAGGTTGTTCCTTACCTGGGCACCTATTACTACCGCCTCAATGTCCGCACCCCACACCTCAAGGACCAGCGGGTGCGGCGTGCCCTCAACCTGGCCATTGATCGCCAGTCACTGGTGGACAACATCACCAAGGGCGGCGAACTGCCCGCCAGCAGTTTCACTCCGCCCGACACCATGGGTTACACCGCCACATCCGACCTGCGTTTTGATCCCGAGGAGGCGCGACGCCTGATGGCGGAGGCAGGCTATCCCAACGGCGAGGGCTTTCCCGTTACCGAAGTGCTGTACAACACATCGGAGGGCCACCAGAAAATCGCGGTGGCAATTCAACAGATGTGGAACAAGCACCTGAATGTAAATATCCGTCTCAATAACCAGGACTGGAAGGTGTTTCTCAGCTCGGTGAATATGGGGCAATACAGTATTTCCCGCGCTGGCTGGATCGGCGACTACGTGGACCCCAATACCTTCCTCGATATGTGGGTCACCGATGGCGGCAACAACCAGACCGGTTGGAGCAATGCCCGCTACGACGACATTATCCTCCGGCTGGCCCCTGCAGCGCCCAGCCAGGAAGCCCGTCACGAATTGATGCGTGAGGCCGAAGCGATCCTGTTAACCGAGCTGCCGGTCATACCCCTCTATATATACACCAGTAAAAGCCTGATTCAGCCCTCGGTGCATGGCGTCTATGGCAATCTGATGGATCATATCCACTACCCGGCAGTATGGCTCGACGAAGGCACTGAGTAGGATGCTGATGCAACATTCCTATACTTTGCATGAATACTTGCGCCATCCCGACACACGCTGCCGGACAGGGATGATCAGAAAAAAATCGCGACTCAAGGAATATCCCACCCCATGCTGAAATTCTTTTTCACCCGTCTGCTACAGGCCATACCCGTATTGCTGGTGGTGATCACTGTGACTTTCTTCCTGGTGCGCCTTGCCCCCGGCGGCCCTTTCGACGCAGAAAAGGCCGTGCCACCGGAAGTACTCAAAGCACTGGAGGCCAATTACAGGCTGGATTTACCGGTGTGGCAGCAATACACCTCCTATGTAGGCGATCTCGTCACTGGTGACTTTGGCCCGTCATTTCGCTACCCGGGACGCAGTGTCAATGAGCTGATCATGGCCGGGTTACCTGCCTCTGCAGAGCTGGGCTTGTACGCCCTGTTGGTGGCGCTGGTGATCGGCACCCTGGCGGGCATTATTGCCTCCCTGCGGCCCAACACGGCGCAGGATTACATACCCATGTCCACCGCCATGATCGGTATCTGCATGCCGTCGTTTTTGCTGGGGCCGCTGCTGGTGCTGGTGTTCGGCATCTGGCTCGACTGGTTGCCCATCTCCGGCTGGGGCGATATGCCCGGCGACAAGATACTGCCCTCCATCACCATGGGCGCCGGTTACGCCGCCTATATCGCCCGGCTGTCGCGTGGCGGCATGCTTGAAGTGCTGAGCCAGGACTATATCCGCACCGCCCGCGCCAAGGGTTTGCCGGAACGGGTGATTATTTTCAAACACGCATTGCGCGGCGGGCTGATTCCGGTTATCGCCTTTCTCGGCCCCGCTTTTGCAGGATTGCTGAGCGGCTCCTTTGTGGTGGAAACGATTTTCCAGATTCCCGGCCTCGGGCGCTTTTTTGTGCAGGCCGCCTTTAACCGCGACTACACCATGATCATGGGCACCACGGTATTTTTTGCCTTCCTGATTGTGCTGTTCAACCTGCTCTCCGATGTGATCGCGGTGTGGATCAATCCGCGCCTGCGCCACCAAGCACAGGGAGGGCATTGATATGGTTGCCATCATCACCAACACCGATGAAGTACTGGCCAGCGCAGAACAGGGTACGTCTTTGTGGAGCGACGCCTGGGTGCGTCTGCGTCGCAATCACCTTGCTCTCGCGGGCTTGGGTATCCTGATCTTCCTCGCTATTGTGTCCCTGCTTACACCCTGGATAGCGCCCTATGGTTATGAAGCGCAGAATCTCGCCCTGGGCGCCACACCGCCCTCCTGGCAGCACTGGTTTGGCACCGATATTTTTGGCCGCGATCTGCTTACGAGGGTGATGTACGGCGGGCGCATGTCGCTGATGGTGGGCTTTGTCGCCACCGGCGTGGCGCTGGTGATTGGCGTACTGTGGGGCACAGTGGCCGGATACGCCGGTGGCCGGGTGGATGCGGTGATGATGCGGCTGGTGGATATTCTCTACGCCCTGCCCTTTATGATTTTTATCATTCTGCTGATGGTGGTGTTTGGCCGCAGTATCCTCCTGCTGTTTCTCGCCATTGGTGCAGTGGAATGGCTCACCATGGCACGCATCGTGCGCGGCCAGGTGCAAAACCTGCGGCGCCAGGAATTTATCGAAGCCGCCTACTCACTGGGCCTGTCACGCTGGCGCATCGTGCGCAAGCACCTGATCCCCAACACCCTGGGGCCGGTGATTGTCTACACCACCCTCACCATTCCCAGCGTCATGCTGCTCGAAGCCTTTTTGAGCTTTCTCGGCCTCGGCGTGCAGCCGCCGGAAAGCTCCTGGGGCCTGTTGATCAATAACGGGGTGGAAACCATGGAGGAATACCCCTGGCTGCTAATTTTTCCGGGGCTGGCGTTGTCAATCACGCTTTTTTCACTGAATTTTTTGGGTGATGGACTGCGGGATGCGCTGGATCCGCGTACGTCGAAAGATTAGAACGGGAGATGGGAGAAAGTGAGATGTGAGACAAGCCCCCTCCATCTCCCATTCAGACATCTCCCGGCATCCAGAGACACCAAACAAACAACGACCAAGGCCCCATCAACATGGCACTACTCAAAGTCACCAACCTAAAAGTCTGGTTCCACACCCGCAACGGGGTGGTCAAGGCCGTAGACGATGTGAGTTTCAGCGTTGATGCGGGGCAAACTCTGGGCATCGTCGGCGAATCCGGTTCGGGCAAATCCGTGTGCTGCTACAGTCTGGTGGACCTGATTCCCAAACCGCCCGGCAAAATCGAAGGCGGCACCGCCCTGTTTAACGGTGAGGATCTGCTCACCTGCTCGGCCCAGCGCATGGGCGAGATACGCGGCAACGATATTGCCGTGATCTTCCAGGACCCGATGACCTGCCTCAACCCCTACCTCACCGTGGGCGAGCAATTAATTGAACCACTGCTTTACCATCGCGGCATCAAGCGCCCCGAAGCGCGCTTGCAAGCCATCGACATACTCAATGAAGTGGGTATCACCAATCCCGAGCGCCGCTTTAACAGCTACCCCCATGAACTCTCCGGCGGCATGCGCCAGCGGGTGATGATCGCCATGGCGCTGATCGCCGAGCCAAAGCTGATTATCTGCGACGAACCCACCACCGCACTGGATGTCACCATCCAGGCGCAAATTCTTAAATTACTGCGCGAACTGCAACAAAAACGCCAGGTGGCAGTGATTTTTATTACCCACGATCTGGCCGTGGTATCGGAAGTCGCCAATGACGTACTGGTGATGAAAAACGGCAAGGTGGTTGAGCGTGGCACCACTGCAGAACTGTTCGCCAACCCCAAGGAGGAATACACCCAAAAACTGATCGCCGCGATTCCCTCGGGTGTCAAACCATTAACGGAATCCGTCCCAAAAGCGACGCCTCTGCTCGAGGTCAACCACCTGCGCACCTGGTTTCGGGATTATTCGGTGGGCCTGTTCAGTTCTGCGGCGCTAAAACTTGAGCGTAATATCAAGGCCGTTGATGACGTCAGTCTCACCATCCAACGGCGTGAAATCCTTGGTGTGGTGGGTGAATCGGGTTCTGGAAAATCCACGCTGGGCCGCGCCATCCTCGGTCTTGCACCGCGCACAGCGGGCCAGATTATTTACGACGGCCAGGACATTACCCAGTATTCAGCCCGCCAGATGAAACCCCTGCGCCGTAAAATGCAGATGATTTTTCAGGACCCCTACGCCTCCCTCAACCCGCGCATGACCATTTTTGAAACCCTGGCAGAACCGCTACTGGTACATGGCCTGGCCAATCGCAAAACCGTCACCGCCCAGGTGCTGGAATTGATGGACGACGTGGGCCTTGCCCGCGCCTATATCCGCAAATATCCCCACGAATTCTCCGGCGGCCAGCGCCAGCGCATCGCCATTGGCCGCGCCATCGCCACCAAACCGGAATTTATTGTCGCCGATGAACCTGTATCTGCCCTCGACGTCACCATCCAGGCGCAAATCCTCGATCTGATTCTGGAGCTGGTCAACAAGCACAACCTCACCATGATGTTTATCTCCCACGATCTCGGCGTAGTGCGCTATATCGCCGACCGGGTGCTGGTGCTCCACCGTGGCAAGGTAGAGGAGCAGGGAATAACGGAAGAATTGTGGGCCGCCCCGCAGGCGGACTATACGAAGAAGTTGCTGGGTGCGATTCCGAGGTTTGCTAATGCAGGAATGTAGCACTCCGCCAATTTGATAACGCCGCAGTTGTAGGTTCGGTTAGGCATAGCCGTAACCCAACATTTACCGGGTTCGAGGCTCATAGCCAGACGACTGCGTGCGGCCTCGTTCCCATCCACCAAGTGGAAATGCCTATCCAAGCCGCATTTTGGCGCCTGCAATAAGCACTGCTCAAAAGCATTGATCCAACTCCACTGCTGATATACATTCCACCAAACGTATATCGTCGATTTTCAACATGAAAATTTCAAAATGGGGCAACAGCCTGGCCATTCGTCTGCCTGGAGCTGTGGTGAAATCTGATGATACAGAGAAAGCGGATCATGCGGAGAGTATGACAAACTGCTCCAACCATAGAAATCAACCAAGCCTTCACGGGTCTTACACTAATGTATTGCAAAAAACTAGAGTATGAACTACACCCTATCAAATTAACCTACAGCTAAATCAGATCACAACTTAAAGGAGTAAATATAATTGAAGGACTTGAATGATCATAAAAAAATTGCCGTACTAATCGATGCTGACAATGCACAATATTCAAAAGTGAAAGCAATATTAGATGAAATTTCAGCCCATGGTCATATTGTTATTAAGAGGGCATACGGCGACTGGTCCAGCGAAAATTTAAAAAACTGGAAGCAATCATTAAACGAATTAGCAATTCAACCCATTCAGCAATTCGCATATACGACTGGGAAAAACTCGACTGATGCCTCAATGATTATAGATGCAATGGATTTACTTTACTCAAATAAATTCGATGCCTTTGCACTTGTTTCAAGTGATAGCGACTTCACAAAACTAGCATCACGCCTTCGGGAGTCAGAGATATTAGTTTTCGGTGTCGGGGAAAGAAAGACTCCGATTTCGTTCAGAAATGCTTGTGATGACTTCATTTTTACTGAAAATCTAGACATAGAAGCACTAACACCTACATCTGAAAAACCGAAACATGAAAAGACACCTGTCAAGAAGAAAATTAGCATTGAATCTGAACTTATACCTGTTTTGAAAAAGGCTTGGGAGCAGTATCAAGATGATGAAGGCTGGGCAAATGTTGCGGCAGCAGGCAGCTTCGTTAAACGTTCAAAACCAGATTTTGATCCTCGCACTTATGGCGCAACTAAGCTTACAGAAATTATCGCCAGCCTAGCCACAGAATTTGAGATGAAAAAATACAAAGGCAAGGGAGTCGTCAATATTGTTGCATATAAACCTAAACCACACACTTAACTGGTATTGCAGTTAAAAAACTTCTGAATCTGTCTTTGAGATGGTGATCGTATATTAGAAATTCGCTCTCCACTCCACTGTCGCAAGCCCTGTGTTTAAAAGATTTCAATTCAAAATCCAAATGCACACATATCAACGAGAAAGTAAATCCACAACAAATAATAACCATAAAAGGAGCACCCACATGCAACGCTTAAATAACAAAATCGCCATCATCGCCGGTGGTGCAACAGGCATCGGCGCAGCCTGCGCTACCCGCTTTGTGCGGGATGGCGCCAAGGTTGTTATCGGGGATATCAATATCGAAGCCGCACAAGCCCTTGCGGATTCCCTCGGCAATACAGGCAATACAGCCAAGGCTGTGTATTACGATGCGGCTGATGCCGATTCCATCAAGAATCTGATTGATACGACGGCAGATACCTTTGGGGCGATACATATCCTGCATAACAACGCGGGGTTGATGTCACCTAAGGTGATGGACGCGGACAGCACTGTGGTGGATATCGCATTGGATTTGTGGAATACCGTTCTGGCGGTAAATGTCACTTCGTTTTTGCTGGGCAGCAAATTCGCTATTCCCCATATCATCAAGGCCGGGGGCGGTTCAATTATCAATACATCGTCGGATTCTGGGTTGGCCGGTGATCTCGCCCGCACCGCCTACGGCGCTTCAAAAGCCATGGTGATTTCCCTGACGCAGCATATCGCGGTGCAGTATGGCTTGCAGGGTATTCGCTGCAACGCGATTACCCCAGGAGTGATCATGTCGGAACAGGCCAGGGTGAATTCACAGGATCTGGTGCGGGCGATTAAAAGCCATATCCTCACCCCTGATTTTGGCGAGCCTGCCGATATTGCAGCTCTGGCTGCATTTCTCGCTTCTGATGAATCCGCCTATATCACCGGCCAGGCCATTGCCTGCGATGGCGGGCACCTGGCCCACCAGCCACAGGTAGCCGATGTTCGCCGTTCACAAACTACACCAGGGTAATCTGTCACTCCTTGCCTACAGTCGCTCCTTGCCTACAACTGTGGGCAATAATTCCTGTCGGTTTCCACCCATTTGATATCCAGCGGCGTCTATAATGCACCCCGCCATGCCATCATCGACCGATCACTCTGCCTGTTTTTCTGAACTCGACCTGCTGCTTTCCAGGCACGTCGATCTTTGGCAGATTCGCGCCTTTCACAAAGCCGGGCTGTGCTGGGAAGATACTCACCCGGACCTGTGTGCTGCGTTACTGGATCTGGATGAGGACAAATTGCAGCATCTGGAAAACAATGAAACAGCTCTGGCAGACTGGCTTGAACCCTGGCTGGGCATTGATGGCCAACGCTTATATGCATTGATCAGCCTGCCGCAAATCCCTCACCGACCGCTGGAAATACCTGATCGCTTCGAGACCGGAATCCCTGGCCGCAAGTGGCAACAGATACAGGCCTTTGCTGCCACTTTGCCTGCTGAACCCCGGCCAGTGCTGGAATGGTGTGCAGGCAAGGGGCACCTGGGGCGACTGCTGGCGGTGACGGACGCGCGCCCGGTGACCAGTCTTGAATGGAATGGCAGCCTTTGTCAGGCAGGCCGTAACGCGGCTGCGCGAATCGGGGCAACTATGCGTTTTGTTGAATCCGATGCCCTGGCAGCGGACAGCGCCCGATGGCTGGCAGATCAAGGCCAGGCTGTAGCCCTGCACGCCTGCGGCGATTTGCACACAACCCTGATGCGACACTGGGTAGAGAGTGATTGCCAGCGCCTCACCCTGTCGCCCTGTTGCTACCATCTGATCCGCAGCGACAGTTACCAGCCACTCTCCGAGCAGGGCAGCACCAGTGTCTTACGACTCAGCAAGCTCGACCTGCAATTGCCGTTACAGGAAACGGTGACCGGCGGTCTGGGTGTACAGCGGCAGCGACGCACTGAATTGCTGTGGCGCCTTGCCTTTGATGAATGGCAGCGCGAATGGCGCGGGCGGGATGAATACCTGCCTCTGCCGCCATTCGCAAAAAGTCTGCTGACTCGCAGTTTTACCGAGTTTTGCCAATGGGCTGCCGTAACCAAGAAGTTACCGACACCGGGATTAATCGATGAATCCTGTTGGCTTGAACGAGGTAAAGCGCGTCTACGGCAAGTCAGACTGATGGAACTGGTGAGTCATTTTTTCCGCCGCCCGCTGGAACTGTGGCTGGTACTCGACAGGGTGCTCTTTCTGGAAGAGCACGGCGCTCGCGTGGTGCTCGGCACTTTCTGTGACAAACCGCTGACTCCGCGCAATATCCTGATTGATGCCGAGTGGCCATAAAACCCGGAATAGCCTGCTTATCATTACGCCTTCTGCCTCACGCGGACCGCTCACAACCTCTCTATAAATTAAATGGCAATCATGCAGATAAACTATGCGGAGGCGCAGCATCATCTGCCATCATGAATGAACCTGGAAATGGCGCGCGGCAATATCCTCACCGTGTCGGGCGCCACCACCTGTATTTTTAGGTGGACGACAGACACCGCACGTTGTAATTTATTGCCACATACGTGATTGCGGCGTTAAGGATAATGAATAAGATATCCGCAACTTTTATCACTTTCGTGATTGCGCTGACCGCCATTTCGGCACCTATCCTGCTGGCAATTCAGATTGCCTACAATACTGCTCGCGAGGCCGAAGCCAACCAGGCACTGGTCTACGCAAGGGATGTACTGACCCGCTCAGAAAAAACCACCGAGCAGATCACCCAGGGCATCAATTCACTTACCACTTCAGGCCACACCGATCCTTGCGCTGAGGAAAATCTCGCCATCATGCGCAATATTGATCTGTCTTCGACCTATATTCAGGCCATTGGCCATATTGTTGGAAACCGGTTGATTTGCGCCTCGCTTGGTCTGCCGGAGGGCGGCCTCGATCTAGGCTCAGTTGATGTCATCCAGCGATCACTCGCCAGGATTCGCACGGATGTAGCCATGCCTTTTGCTCAGGGTAATACCTTTCTGGTGGTCG
The DNA here is from genome assembly GCA_000961645.1 of Gammaproteobacteria bacterium BRH_c0. Taxonomy (GTDB): domain Bacteria; phylum Pseudomonadota; class Gammaproteobacteria; order Pseudomonadales; family Porticoccaceae; genus NAT127. The sequence goes on from LADM01000017.1 coordinate 13,590, forward strand.
AAAGCGATGGCTACGCTGCGATTATTCACAAGGATCTACCCATCGATGTCACCACGGGAGACCAGAGCATTTCGCTTGCCACCTTTTCGAAAAGTACCGGTGAAATCCTCACTTTCAAAGGCATGATCAAACCCACATGGACCACCATGCCGAAGGATGTCACCGAGCACACTTTTGTCGATGAAGGCTACCTGATCGCAGTAACCCTGTCAGACACCTGGGATATTGGCGGGATCGCTGTATTACCCATGCAGAATATTCGCGCCCGCACCATGTCAGTGGCGATGGTACTGGTACCGGTCGGCATTGTGGCCGGTATCGTTCTCGCCCTCGCCCTCCTCTACCTGACAAGACAGCAACAGGGGTTGCCAGCAGTGCTGAAAGCCGCCCTGAGGCAAGATGAGTTTTTTCTCGCCTATCAACCCGTGGTGGAGCTGCAGACAGGTCAATGGGTTGGTGCCGAAGCCCTTATACGCTGGCAACGGCCCGGTGGTGAAATGGTGCGCCCCGACCTGTTTATTCCGGTAGCCGAGGACTCGGGTCTGATCCGCAGTATCTCGCTGCGCGTTGCCGAGCTGGCGGCGGCTGACGCTGCAGGGTTGTTTCAGCGCAATCCGGGTTTCCATCTGGCTATCAATTTGTCTGCCGAGGATCTGCACACTGAAGATACGATAGAAATGCTGCTCGACCTTGCCAAGGCAACCAAAGCTGCGCCTGGCAATCTGATTATCGAAGCAACAGAAAGCGCTCTCACCAAACCTGACCTGGCGCGCGACATTATCAACAGGATTCGCACTCTGGGTATCGCCGTGGCCATTGACGACTTCGGAACCGGCTACTCGAGCCTTTCCTACCTGCAAAGCATGGACTTCGACTACCTGAAAATTGACAGGTCATTCGTGGAGACCATCGGTACTGATGCCGCCACCAGCCATGTGGTCACCCACATTATCGCCATGGCGAAAGCACTGAATATGGAAATGGTTGCCGAAGGGGTAGAAACGGAGGCCCAGGCGCAGTTCCTGCGCGACCAGGGCGTGCAGTACGCTCAGGGCTGGCTGTTCGCCAAGCCGATGCCGTTTACGGATCTGATGGACAAGCTGGCTGCTGCGGGCAATGTCCGCCCTGTTGGCTGACAACAGCCTTCACCCCACTGCAACCACGCTTGCCCGTCGGCAGGAATATCCGCAACAACCCGCCTTAACACCCGGTGAAAAGCGGGTTTTACGGAATATCCCTGTCAACCGGTCAGGCTGCTTTCGGATCTGCTGACTTCAGGTAGCGATAGAGAATAATCCCGCCAATGATGGTGATCAGCGTATCCAGCATAAAGGCGATCATGGGCATTGACGTTGGCTCTGAAAAGAACCCGACCGCCGCTATGCCGCGACCCACACTGACACAGGCCATATAGAGTGTGAGAAAACGCAGGGAGTCGACAGCCTGCTTGGCGCTGAGTGCGCCCCACAGGCAGTAAAGGCCCATGGCCAGGCCCTGCATGCCGAAGCCGACGATAAAGCTGCCTTTACCCTCAGGCGCCACTGCGGCCAGCCCGGTACGGGCGATCACCGCATCCATATCACCCAGGTAGGGAAGCATGACAAGCAGGGTCAGCAGAGCCATGGCTCCGTTCCAGATTCTGATGGCTAACATTATTTATTCCTTTATTTTTATCGTGGCCGGGAAATTTGCCCACCCTTGCAAGTATCAAAACACCGCTACAGCAAGGAGAATGCAAAACTGTATTTATTTTACTAATGCGTCCAAATAGATTGGCACAGCGACTATAAAGGGTAATGCGTAGCAAAACAATTGTGCCTGCCACCTGCCATCAAGGTTAAGATGCCACAAGCCACACTAGCCAGATCGCCCCTGTCATTTATCGATTCATTCACAGCCCCCTATGAATATCACAGCCTTCAACGCCCTCGCCTGTCCACTGGATGGCAACCCTCTACACCGTCACGACGCCACCTGGCGCTGCGACGCGGGCCACAGCTTTGATATTGCCCGCGATGGCTATACCCATTTGCTGCCTGTGCAGAACAAGCGGTCCCGCGATCCCGGCGACAGCAAGGAGATGGTCGCAGCACGACGGCGCTTTCTCAATGCCGGTTTTTACCAGCCTGCGGCAGCGGCTATCGCCAGGACAGTACTGGCTGATCTTCCTCCACAGGGATCTTTGAACTGCCTCGACGCAGGCTGCGGTGAGGGCTATTACCTGCGCCAGCTGGCTGCTGCGGGCGCTGCCGTGCAAACACTGGCGGCGCTGGGGCTGGATATCTCAAAATGGGCTGTGCAGGCGGCGGCAAAGCAGAACAAACAGGTGAACTGGGTAGTGGGCAGCAACGCCAACCTGCCAATACTTGCTGGGAGTTTGGATCTGGTGCTGTGTATTTTCGGCTTTCCTGTGTATGGGGAATTTGCCCGGGTGCTCAAGGCAGACGGCCAGTTGTTGCTGGTAGAGGCAGGGCCGGATCATTTGCGCGAACTGCGACAAATCATCTACCCCACCCTGAAAGCGGGTCCTGCTGGCGAAATGGCTCAGGCACCAGGCTTTTACCCGCATTCCAGCGACACCCTGAGCTACAGCCTGCAACTGAACGGTGCAGAGCAGATTGCCGATCTGCTGGCCATGACACCGCACCTCTACCGCGCCAGTGCTGAGGGCCGGGCAAAAGCCGCTGCACTCACAACCCTGTCAGTAACAGTGGATATACGCCTCAGCCTGTACCGGCGCGATCCAGCAGATACTGGCGGTCAAACTCCGCCATAAAACGCTCGGCTGTGGCGATGGCCTCATCCAATTCTTTAATCAGGCGATTGATATCGTTGCTGATGGTGGTGAATTCGTACTGTAGCGCCGTTATTCCCTGGGCGTTGAGGTTGTGCTTGAGATAGAGACTGCTATCACTCAGGGTGGCGAGCACTTGCGCAAAAGATTTTTCAGCTTTTTTGCTGCTGGCCAGCATGGCTCTGTAACGCTTGCGGGTGTCATCCAGCTGGCCCTGGCTTTGCTGGCGCAGGCTACTGTTGGTATAGCGGTCCAGTTCATCCTGCCACTCCGCGAACAGTGCACCGGATACAGACTCAACGGCCTTGATGCGATTGTGAATACGGCCAGCGGCTTTTTCAGTGGCGTCATAATCCCTATTCAACTGCTTCAGGGCGTCTTCAGGCTTACCGCCGCGAAGGTTGACCCTGTACTTGAGCTGCTCCAGCGTTGCGCGTAACTGCTGTCGGGCATCCTCTTGGGCGTCCCTCACATCCTCGATGCGTTTGACAAACAGTTCGCGTTTGCTGATGCCGCCTTTTTCCATGGCACCGTAATAGGCTGACTGGCAGGCAGTGAGTAGTAGCAAAACAGACAGCAGAGCAAGTCTGAATGTGCGGGGCATGCTGGTTCCTTTGATGGAATTAACCGGATTTGCCTACCTTACCACACCAGCTGCGCCCCGCATCAGCCGCTCTCACCTCCCGACGCCGCGGGAGAAGGGAGTCTGAAGCAGCACTCAATGGGACTTTATATCAATGGGACTTTATATCAGCCACATTCATCAGCATCACCGAGCTGGTGTACATGCCCATGATAGATACCAGGTCAACAACCTCGCGCTCACTGAGATGCTGCCTCAGCGCGGCAAAGGTGTCGTCCTGCACGCTGTGTGTATTCAACAGTTCTGCGCCAAAATCATGGACCGCCGACTGGATCTCATTCATGCCAGAGGGCCGTTCGCCCGCGGCAATCGCATCCAGCATCTCCTGAGTCAGACCGGCTTTGATGGCCGACGCTGCATGACCCTTCAGCAACGTCTGGTTTTGCCATTTCTCCGCCACCAACATTACTCCCAGTTCGATAATATCCCTGGACAAGGTGGGTTTGTCATCCCGGGTGCCAAACATCACTTCCATGGCCAGTTGGAGCTGTGCCTCCTGCAGGCCCGGGTTGCGCAACATCAGGGCATCGAATCCATTGGGATTCCACTTGCCTGCATCCAGTGCCCGCTTGATGCCGGGCATGGCTTTTTGCTCCGCGCTGAGATCGGCTTCAGTGATGGGGGCAAAGCGAGGGGTTGCTGAATCAGCGTTTGCCGCTGGCAGTGCAGAACTGAGGCTCAGCACACAGGCCGCGCCGGCAAGCCATTTACTCGTTGGCATAAAATTCATCCTTTATCTTATTGTGTCAGAGGGTATTAGGGCAGTTTTGCCCACCTTGCTGTCGAGGCTGCAGGATAGCTGGATTGAAGCCCCTGGCCCATGCACTTTTGTTCGTGTTTGGTAGACATTTATTTGCGCGCGGGACTGTAAGATTTACACTTACCGGCTCACTTTATCCAAGGCCCAGCGATGCAACTCAAGAAAGGTTTGTACCGACATTTCAAAGGCAATCTTTATCGACTGCTGGAAATCGCCCGCCACAGCGAAAGCGGCGAAGAGATGGTGGTGTATCAGGCGCTCTATGGCGAGCGCGGTATCTGGGTGCGGCCATTGGCCATGTTTGATGAAACCATTGAGCGGGATGGCAAAACATTCAAGCGTTTTGCCTGGGTGCTGGAAGAAGACGCCAGTTAAGCTGGCGTCATCCTGTCGGGCAAGCAAGGGGGCAAACTACCACTCTCCCCCTGAACAGGTTAATTGGCACTCGCAGCGTGCGGGCTATTCTACAGGCGCCATCAGATGCACCCAGGGTGTTCCTGCCCACATCACATAGGGTTGGGTTGTATCGGGGTCGGCCCCTTTCGGGTACTGGTCGTAAAAGCTCGGGTCGGCACCCACGATCATCACGTGGGCCCCGGTCTTGATCCAGTGATTACCCGGCTCCGGCGCTTTGGCGTAGGGGTCGGTGTCGCTGGCGTCAGTACCACCCGCCAGCATATACATAAAACCCACAGCGCCGGGCTGCGGCTCCTGGTGACCAATCCAGGCATGGGCCCAGACCAGGGCATTGCTGTCCATGCACATCGGGTCGGGGCCAGGTGTGGCCGGGTTGTCGGGCATACAGGTGAAACCATTGCTACCTGTCCTGAGAGTACTCATGCTGCCATCAGCTCCCATCGCCACAATGGTTGCCGATTTGCCGATGGGTTCAGGCGCAGCGCTGGCGGCACTGGCAATGATTTGTTCGTCGGTCAGTGATGTTTCAGGTTCGGCGGCCAATAACGGAGCTATTAGACTGAGCGCAGCCAGGGAGAGTGCAGCCATACCCAAAAGATATTGTCTCGTCGGGATGCAGTTTTTCATACAGGTCTCCAGCAGAAGGGAATGGACTTTTATCCACTTTCTGAAGAGCCCTGTACCGGATCCGGCAGAACTGCCCACAGAACCCTTCAGCGAAGAAGGCAGGAAACCCCTTAAATCTAGACCCGAAACCGGGTAATCGCCAGGGCTATTACCGGGCATAGCGCTGTGGCCCTGGTGACTCCACATTTTTACGACTTACCGTATCACCCATCCGTAATGTAATAATGCCGCGATGGATAAACTGCCAAACCAACCCGTTGCCCTGAAGCGCGCCTTCAACCTGCCGCTGCTGACTTTTTATGGCCTGGGCACCATTCTCGGCGCCGGCATTTATGTGCTGATTGGCGAAGTGGCGGGTATCGCCGGGATGGCGGCGCCCTTTGCCTTTCTGGTGGCTTCCTTGCTCGCGACGCTATCCGCACTCTCCTATGCAGAGTTATCGGCGCGCTTTCCCTTCAGTGCCGGGGAGGCCGTGTATGTGCAGCAGGCATTCGGTCGACCGGCATGGTCACGTCTGATGGGATTGCTCCTAGTAACCATCGGAGTCGTATCCAGCGCCACCCTGGCACGCGGGTTTGTCGGCTATTTCCAGCTGTTTGTGCCTGTCGACAGCTGGCTCATCATCAGCGTGCTGGTTGTGTTTCTTGGTGCTCTGGCGATCAAGGGAATCAGCGAATCGGCCTGGGTCGCAGCAGCCACCACCCTGGTGGAACTGGCAGGGCTGTTATTGATCCTGGCAGTAGCGGGGGAAAATCTGGGGGAGCTGCCCGACCGGTTGCCGGAGATGTTGCCCTCTGCCAGCGGAGTCACAGTGATTGGCGTCGTCGCTGGCGCTTTTGTGGCCTTTTATGCCTATGTGGGTTTTGAAGATATCGCCAATGTTGCCGAGGAAGTACAGCAACCAGCCCGCACCCTGCCACGCGCCATTCTTATCTCACTGATAATTACCACTACTCTCTACATGCTGGTGTCTACAGTAGCGGTACTGACGGTCACTCCTGCCCAGCTTGCTGAAAGCAAAGCTCCCCTGGCACTGGTTTACCAGCAGGCTACAGGCAAAGACCCGCTGTTTATCTCCGCCATTGGCCTGGCGGCGGTGATCAATGGCGCGCTGATCCAGATCATCATGGCCAGCCGGGTGCTCTACGGTATGGCGCGCCAGGGCTGGATTCCGGCAGTACTGGGGGATGTGCATGCCACCACCCGCACACCGGTCAAGACAACCCTGTTGCTGTGCACTGTGATCCTCGTTGCAGCGCTGTGGTTTCCGCTGCTCACCCTGGCGGAGACCACAAGCCTGATCACACTCTTTGTCTTCGCCATGGTGAATCTGTCGCTATGGCGGGTAAAGGCGCGGCCAGGAATGGTGGCAGGCGGATTATCACTGCCACGCTGGATGCCCCTGTGCGGATTCCTCTTTTCGCTGCTGTTTATTGTCTTCAAGACCTGGCACTGGATTGTCTGACTCGCCATCAGGGGCTGTCAAACACCAACACCTTGGCACCTTTCACCCGCTGGAATTTGAGTTCCACAAGCGCGCGATTGGCTTGCTCAAAAGGCATAACTTCAACTTCTGACAGCAGAGGGATTTCCGCTGCCAGCTGCAGCAACTCGATGACATCGCTGCGCGCCACATTGGCCACGCTCTGGATGGTTTTTTCCTGCCAGAGATCGCGGGGATAATCCAGCGCCAGCAGCGCGGCCTTGTCAGCTTCCTCCTTGCGAATGGCATTGACCACCAGGCGCCCACCGGGACGAAGGTTTTTCAGGGATTCAACAATGGGCGCCCAGGCTGGTGTGGTGTCGATAATGGCGTGGAGTAGTTCCGGCGCTGCTTCAGTCGTCGTGCCCGCCCAGGTGGCACCCAGCTCAAGGGCAAAGGCCCGCTCCTCAGCCTTGCGGGCAAAAACGAACACCCGGCAGCCGGGATAGCGATGCCGCACCATTTTCAGCACCAGGTGGCCGGAGGCACCGAATCCCGTTAATCCCAGTGTCTGCCCATCCTGTAGCTGCGCAAGTCGCAGGGAGCGATAACCGATAGCCCCGGCACAGAGCAGCGGTGCGGCCTGCAGATCGGAAAAAACTGCGGGTATGGCATAGGCAAAATCCTCTGCCACCACCATGTATTGGCCATAGCCGCCGTTGGCATCGCGCCCGGTGGCTTGAAAGCGGCGGCACAGGTTTTCACGCCCCTCGCGGCACAGTTCACAGTGCCCGCAGGCGGAATAGATCCAGGCGATGCCAACCCGATCGCCGGGTTTAAAACGGCAGGCCCCGGAACCACAGGCCACCACCCGCCCCACCACCTGATGACCTGGAATCACCGGCAAACGAGGCGGTGGCGTGCGTCCCTCGATTTCATCCAGCTCAGTGTGGCAAACGGCGCAGGCAGAAACCTTGACCAGCACCTCATGGGCAGCGGGTTGTGGCATCGGCACCTGGGTCAGCGTCAGGGGTTTGCTGTCTGGCTCAATCTTGCGCAGTGCATCCAACACCATTGCCCACATAATCCTGCCTGCCTACTGGTGAAATTAGCGGATAAAAAAATTCAGTGGCGTCCTGAAATAAACCCACCACCTGTCACTTAGCGCGGTTTCCTCTTGACTGCACGGGTGGACTTTCCTGGCTGAAAGGGTTTCTTTTTTGAGTCAGTTTTTGCCACCGGACGGAAGGATTTGTGCGCCGGTTTTTTGGCTTTTTTGCCAGGAGATTTGGCTTCAGACGATGAATTTTTGGTCAGCTTCAGCAAGCCCTCCAGCTCCTTTGCAGTCAGGTCGCGCCACTCGCCCACGGCCAACCCCTTAATGCTAACGTTCATGATCCGCACCCTCTCGAGCTTCGTGACTTCGTAATCAAAGTGCTCGCACATGCGTCGAATCTGCCGGTTCATGCCCTGCACCAGGGTAATCCTGAAAGCAAACTTGGCTTCGCGGCTGACCTTGCATTTTTTGGTCATCACACCCAGCACCGGAACGCCAGCACCCATTTTTTCAACAAAGTCATCGGTAACCGGTTTATTGACAGTGACCACGTATTCCTTTTCATGGTCGTTGCCCGCGCGCAGGATTTTGTTGACCAGATCGCCGTTATTGGTGAGAAAAATAAGCCCCTGGGAATCCTTGTCGAGGCGACCAATGGGAAAAATGCGCACGCTGTGATTAACAAAATCGACGATATTGTTTCGCACCGTACTCTCGGTAGTGCTTTCCACGCCCACTGGTTTATTGAGGGCGATAAAAATCAAAGCTTCTTCATCGCGCGGTTCGATCTCCTGGCCGTTGACTTTCACCAGGTCATTGGCAAAAACCAGGTCGCCGACCTTGGCACGCTTGCCATTAATGTAAACATTGCCCTGCTCGATGTAGCGGTCTGCTTCGCGACGTGAGCAGATGCCACTCTCGCTGATGTATTTGTTGAGCCGGGTTGATGCTGTGTCGGACATGGATTGGCCTGAAATAAGGTATGGTGATATTGGCAGCGTTCAATAGCGCGGCGGCACTAGCATAATCAGTCGCCCCCTAATGGTCACGCGATGAATGATGTTCCACGCCTCACAACCAACACAGCACCGGGATCGAGCACGCCCAAATCGGCCTGCCGCTGGCTGAATAGCCGGGATTGACTACACTTCAATCAGGGAGTCGGCAATTCCCCTTGCCTGGGATGGCTGGTCCCCTGCCTGCCAATCACAAGGAGTGATAACGATGAATACTGTATCCAGAATAGGTGCTGTTGCCTTGCCTGGCGGGGCGATTACCTTTGCCCTGCTGATGTTTATGGTTTCCCTGATCTATATCGCAATCCCTACCCCTATCATTACGCCTGAAATCAATCTGAGACCCATTTTCCATGTCGAAACCCAGGTTATACCTGAGTATGGCGAGGCAAAGCCCACCAGGCCCCTGCAACCCCATACCCCGCCTGACAAGCTCGTGGACAGGCAGGCACCCACTACAGTGCTGGAAAACAGCATCGCCATCACCTTCAAACCGCCGGCAACCACAATCAAGCCGGTAGTCCAGCAGGTGGATACTGACTATATTCCGGTCTATGTGCCGCAACCGCGATTTCCAAATCGTGCTGTCAGCCGCGGCATCAGTGGCTATGCCGTGGTCGAAGTGACAATCACCACCAGCGGCGCAGTGCGTGACCCGCAACTGCTGGAGGAGCATCCACAGGGTTACGGCTTTGGCAGTGCCGCCCTGAACGCTGCAAGCAGGCTCAAATATAACCCCCGGGTTGTTGATGGTATTCCCCGTGAAGTGCCCGGCGTTCCTTATAAATTCAGCTTTGTGGTTGCTGACTAACCTCACCCTGCCTTGCAACATCAGCCTCGCTGCCGGTGTTACTCGACAGCGGGGCTGATGTTGTTTAACAGTGCTCACCCCCTGCCTGAAATAAACTGCCTGAAATAAAGTGCTGCGCAGAAGACTGCCATGGTTTTAAAATGCAGCTCTTTCACACCATTCTGCAAGGACAATAACAATGAGCCTATCGTTGTACCAATCCACTATCCCTACCTACCTGCAAATCACTGGCGCCATCGCCGGACTCATCGACAAGGCCGAGGCCCACTGCACCAATAATGACCTGTCCCCTGACGAGCTTATCCACGCCCGGCTTGCCGATGACATGCTCTCCTTTGCCTACCAGATTCATTCGGTGGCCACCCATTCACTGGGCGCAATTGAAGGGGTAAAAAAGGGTGTCTTTTCACCCAATATGACACCGCCACCGGTCGATTTTGCCGGCTTGCGGCAGAGGATTGCCGATGCCCGCAGCGGGCTTGAAGCGCTGACAGAAGCAGACATTAACGCTCTGGAAGGCAAGCCGATGCGTTTCGAATACGGCGACTTTAAAATTGACTTTGTGGCGGAGAAGTTCCTGCTGTCATTTTCGCAGCCCAACTTCTACTTCCACGCCACCACGGCCTACGACATCCTGCGCTGGAAAGGTCTGGCGATTGGCAAAAGTGATTTTATGGGGCAGTTGCGCACGGTCTGAACCCGCGCTAGCCCCATCAGCGACCGGACTGGCGGCTCTCCACCGCCAGTTTCAGGCTGACCCAGCGGGCATCACCTATTTTTACTGGCTTGCCGAGACTGGTGCTGATGCGTTCAGGGGCAATGCTCTCATCGGTTGTCAACGCCGTTAGCACCGCATCGGCGCGGGCCATGGCAAGCTGCTCAAGATCCTCCTCGCTCACTGCCTCCGCAGCAATCACCTGCCTGCGCAGCTCGGCTGAATAGGCGATCTGATCCAGTGCCTGGCGACCCTCTGCCTGCTGTGGGTCCACTGGTTTCATAAATGGCTGTTGAATTGCCGTCAACGGACTCTCGGGGTAGCGGGCCTGAAAGAGTGTTTCCAGGATGGCTGTACGTCGCTCGCGCAAACCTGTGTTGTTGGCCGCAGATTCAGCGTTTTCCGCAAGGTTTGCTGCAATCAGCGCTTCAACCTGAATTTTTTGCAGCGCTTGACGGTCAGCCTCTACGGCCACGACGCCGGGAACATCGAGTGCCAACTGTGGCCGCTGTGACAGTGCCTGGGCGAGATTGTGGAGTTTTTCCCGTTCCGGTGGCATCAGCACAGCCAGCCCCGGTTCAAACTCAATCCTGTCGAAATCTTCTGAATCCGCGCCCACCAGGGATGCCAGAAACCGGAACGGCGCGGTGACAATACCGGAAATCAGATTGGCAAAAGCAGCCCGTATCACCCCCCCGATGCGGAAGCTGGGGTTGTTGATATTGCCTTCCACCGGCAGGTCAACGCGGATCTTGCCATCAGGCCCCTTGAGCAGACTCACGGCCAGACCCAGGGGCAGGTCGAGGGCATTCTCATAGTCAACCTTGTCGCCCAGGGTCAAGTCGGTGATAACCACATTGTTCTTGCCTTGCAGATTGCCTGCCTCTATCCGGTAATGCAGATCCAGGTCCATGCGGCCGCTGGCAATGGCGCGGCCAGCCAGCTTGACGGTGTAGGGCGTCAGATCCGGCACTTCGACATTGCGGAATAGAATACTGATATCGGTGTTCTCAGTTGGCCCCAGGGGCTGTAGCGAACCCTCAATGCGCGCCATGCCGTAATCGTTGACCTGACCTTCGATCTTTATCGCAGCCGGTTCAGTGCTGGTGCTGTCTATCGTAGTCACGTCGCCCTTGAGATTGACAATACGGGCCTTGAACGGAATCGGCAGGCTGCGATCACTAAAATCAGCAGAACCATCGCTGATGATCGTCTGGTCGAGGGCGAAACTGAAGGGGGTTGTTGCCCTGTCATCCACAAGTGCTTTTTCAGCCACTGGCGCGGCGGCATCAATCCCGGATACTGCTGAATGCTCTTTTTTCTCAACAGTGGATGGTACTGGAGCCTCAGATGATTGCGCCTTGGTCATCAACCGCTGGAAATTATTGCTGCCGTCGGCGGAAATATGCACCTTCACATAGGGCGCATCCATCAGCAATGAGGAAACATCCAGTCTGTTGCCGCTCAGGGTATAGCGGAAGTGGTCGAGACTGGCCTGTTGCCAGCTCAGCAGCGGCCTTTGCCTGCTGCTTCCGATCATATCCAGCTGGTCGATGGAGAGCTTGCCCTCAATAGCAAACCGCTCGTCAGGAGTGGTGACAATGTCCGCACTGACATTCAGCTTGCCATCAACGATGTCAGCGGCGATATAGTCACTCACGTAAGGCTGCGCCGCGGCCAGCGCCAGATTGCTAACGGCCACAGCCGCTTTGAGGTCAAGGGCGGGAAGAATACTGAAATCACCGTCCAGAGTGAGATTGCCGCCACTGGCCAGGCCGGCCCTGAGGGTGAGAGGAAAGCGTGCGGCGGGCTGGTTACTCAGGTTCTCCAACTGCAGGTTGAGTTCCTCCACCACGATGGGATCAGGCGAATTGAGGCTGCGATCCTCAAAAGTCAGTTGCAGGCTCTCGACACTGGCCTTTGCCAGCTTCACCTCCCAGTCAGGGCCGTCGCTGGCAGTTGCCGGGGATGTTGAAGTGGCTGCAGTTGAAGTGGTTGCAGCTGAAGTGGCTGTAGTTGAAGTGGCTGTAGTTGCTGTTGTTTCAGCGTCGGTCACATTGTCAGGCGCTGCTGCCGGATCTGCTACGGCAGCAGTGGAACTGCCCGTATCCACCAGCAGATGTTGCAGATTCAGTGTCTTGTCCTGTTGCAGCGAGATCCACAGCTGCGGTCGGGTCAGCGTCAGGGTACTGGCCCCGGCCTGTTGCTCAGGCCAGCGCAGGTAGCCATCCTTAAGGGATAGGCGTGGCAGATCCAAAATGCTATTCGCGCTGCTGTCAGTCACCGCCAGCCCCTCAATAGCCAGCATCAGATTGTCCACCTCTGCGCTCAGGCCTTCTGCCCGGGAGGCGACTCTGTAGTCAAAGGAAACACTGAGCTCACCCTGCGGCACATCGACCTTCACGCTGTCGCGAAAATAGCGATGCAGCAGTGGAATATAGGCACCCTTCGCCGTGACGCTGCCTGTCAGCAGCAAAGGCTCAAGCTGCACCTCTCCCTGCCACTGCAATTCCACACCATCGGCGCTGTCAGCACTGAAGTCGAGGCGACCACGCTTATCCGGTATCGAGGTGATGTTTTCCAGCCTCAGGCTGACCGGTGTCAGGCGTGTGGCAAAACCACTGGTGCGGCTGTGGTCGGTTACTCCCAGCTCGGCGTTGTTCAGTTCCAGCACGCTGATAAAGAACCGTGGCATGCTGACTTGCTCGGCAGGTGGTTCAGTTTGCTGCGCAGGTGGTATCAGCTCCAGCAGATTGATAGTGCCGTCACGCTTGCGGACCAACTCCCCGTGCAGGCCATCCAGGCTGATCTCCCTGAAGCTCCAGGCCCAGCGCACCAGGCTGCTGAGCTGGAAATTCAGATACAGACGGTCAAATCCCAGCAACGGCGATCCATCGGTTTCAGTGACAGAAAACCCGCTGGCCTCGGCGCTGAGCACATAGGGATTAATGCGGATTTTCTCGATCTGCACAGGGCGGTGCAACAAATCGCCCACAATGGACACCAGCTGACGCTCGGCGATCCAGGGGGCAAGAAAAAAGCCGCCAAGAGTGTAGAAAAGAATGGCAACCACCAGCCAGAGGCGCTTTTTGCGAGGGTTCAGCCAGTCACGGGGTTTACCCGCCAAACGTGAAAGCCTCGTATAAATATTTTGTAAAATCTGTGGTCGGGTATTGATAGCCACCTCTCCCTGCGTATACGACTACCCCCTAAGATAGGTTTCCTGCCAGCAAAAAGCCAGACGTAATCCCCGCGCCAACAACTGGCGAAGGGTTAAGTCACTGCATTTTCAGGCAACCTGTGTGATCACAAGCCCGTCAACGGCATAAGTCACATTCTCACTTCCAGCTGCAGGTATAGGAGCAAATGGAATGTGGCTCGGATATCACCTGCCGGCAGAAAAACTACAGCCAAGCGCCTTGATTGTTTATATACTCCGGCTTGAAAACCATAAGTAATGTGATCAATTTCCTCATTCTTGACTTCACCTTAAACAACCCATAAACAGGAGTTACTCCATGCCACGTCTTGCCAATAAAGTCGCCGTCGTCGCCGGTGGCGCCACTGGAATCGGCGCAGCCTGTGCTGTCCGCTACGCTGCCGAGGGTGCCAAAGTGGTCATCGGCGATTTCAATATCGATACTGCCAAAGCGCTGGCCGACGAAATCGGACCCAATGCCATTGCCGTTCGCTACGATGCCGCCGATGCAGATTCCATCAAAAACCTGATTGAGAGCGCGGTTGCCGCCTTCGGCACCATCAATGTTCTCCATAACAATGTGGCGATCACATCCCTGGCGATTCAGTCCCAGGACACCACGGTAGTGGATATCCCCATTGAGATCTGGAATGCAACGCTCAACGTGAATGTCACTTCGTTCCTGCTCGGCAGCAAGTACGCCATTCCCCATATGATCAAGGCCGGTGGCGGCTCGATTATCAACACGTCTTCGGATTCCGGCCGCGTGGGCGATGTGGTGCGCACCGCCTATGGCGCTTCCAAGGCGGCGGTTATTTCCCTGACCCAGCATATCGCTGTGCAGTACGGCCTGCAGGGCATCCGCTGCAATGCCATCACCCCCGGTGTGATTCTGACCGGCGCGATGAAGGAAGACCCGGCGCTGGTGGAATTTATCCGCCCCCACATCCTCACCCCGAACTTTGGCGGGCCTGAGGATATCGCCTCCCTGGCTACCTTCCTCGCCTCCGACGAAGCGGGCTATATCACCGGCCAGGCCATTGCCTGCGACGGCGGCCACCTGGCCCACCAGCCGCAAATGGCCGATGTGCGCAAGGCCATGGCTGAGGCCAACGCCAACTAAGCAACGCTGGGCTAGTCACCGGAGACAGGAAAACCTTTCGATAAGGCCAGTTCCTACTCTCCGGTGTATACAGCTTCTCGCCCCGAGGATGGAGCCAGTATGAATACTCCTTTCAACAACAAAACCTCGTTTACCACCGCCTGCAGTGACCGCTATTTCGAGGATTACATTCCCGGTAGCGTCCATGAGTTTGGCGAGGTTCTGGTCGATGAAGGAGAAGTGCTTGAATTCGCCCGCCAGTATGACCCGCAGTATTTTCACACCGACCCGCTCAGGGCCCGCGACAGTATGTTCGGTGGCCTGATTGCCAGTGGCTTTCATACAGCAGCCATGGTGATGCGCCTGCTGGTGGACCACTTTCTGTCTCAGGTAGCGGGCATGGGCTCACCGGGTATTGACGAGTTGCGCTGGCTTAAACCTGTGCGCCCCGGCGATCGACTGTGGATTCGGATAACGATTCAGGAGGCGAAACGGTCGCGGTCAAAACCCGACCGAGGTTTGGTCAGCTCCCTGGTGGAAGTGCTGAATCAGGGCAATGAGACTGTGATGACTTTCAAAGCCATGGTGTTTGTTGGCAGTCGGGCATAAAGCCCGGCTTTGTAACAGGGGGGGGGCCAGAACAGGCTGCCCGGAGTGTTCGCATATCAAAACCAGCAGGCTCTGAACCACCCACAATCAGTTCAGTGCTCGCCTTCGCCACAGCATCCGCAGCACCATGCCTGCAGCTAGGGCCGCCAGCAAGTGCTTGAGAGAGTGACCACTGATAACCCCCAGAGCCTGATAGATCTGCATATCCAGCAACTCTGCCAGCTTGGCAAGCGCATAAAAGCCAATCACGGCGATCAGATCTATGGTGCAGGTATAGCGGGATGAACCGGTCAGCGCCACCAGTGGAATAATCAGCAACGGCAAAAATTGCACCAGCAGGTAGGGGCGCAAATCCCCCTGCCCTGCCTGTTCACTGAAGTGCCAGTAGATTACCGATGCAAATCCCGCCAGCAAGAGCGGATAGAGCAGGCGCTTTTGCAGCGCGCGCCCCAGAAACTCGGACAGCAAACCAACCGTCAGCGCCATAAAGCCGATGGTCATGGGCAGGCGATCCCAAACCAACGAAGTATTACCGGGATTGAGGTGATACCAGCTTGAGCCAAAGCAGGTTAGCAGCACCCCGGCAAAGAAAATGCTATAGACCGGATAGTCGCTGTCATTGTCATGCACCAGCCTGTTGCGCCAGTCAGCCAACAGCCCCCAGGCGCCAATCACCAGAAACCCAAGATTGGACATCACATTCCAGAAATTGCTCACACCAAGAATCACCCGGGAATCGGCAAAGTCGTGATATGCCTGAGGCTGCGCAATAGGCCCTGACAGGGTAAACAAGGCGATAGCCACCAGGCAGGACAGGTAGATTATCCAGCGGTTAGCCGAAAGTCTGATGCGTTTCATGGGGTAGCTCCTTGCTGATAGATTGGCACTAAAACTGAACTGAATATTGACCCGGATTTTTTTGTCTCACCTGATTGTAATGGCGTGATCATTAACCCCGGTTTCAGTTACCCGATTCTACTGTGCATTTAACACCGATGAATCGGGAATCAGATTTGCGCATGGAAACTGGCGCAATCAATATTCTTTTCAATATCGTCGGAGTCTTTCATCTCCCAACGATCAAGCTGGAAATGCCGATTTTTTCCCTTTTTGATTTTTTCAGATACGCCAACAAACAAAAAGGCCAGAGCTTGCGCTCTGGCCTTTTTACAGGATATTTGGTCGGAACGGAGGGATTTGAACCCACGACCCCTACACCCCCAGTGTAGTGCGCTACCAGGCTGCGCTACGCTCCGAATTCTTGCTGGTGCTCTTTCAAGAGGGCGCCATAATACCGGATTAAAGGATCATTGCAAGCCGAATCAGCCTTTAAGTACGGAGAGAATATCTTCCAGTTCGCTGATGGTCTGGCCGATCAGTTGGCGCACCTGGGTTGCCTCTTCGCGGGCGTCTTCTCCGCCCAGACGCTGACGGGCGCCACCAATGGTGAAGCCCTGCTCATAAAGCAGGGAGCGAATCTGGCGAATCAGGAGCACATCCTGGCGCTGGTAGTAACGACGGTTACCTCGACGCTTGACGGGGTTGAGCATGGGGAATTCCTGTTCCCAATAACGAAGGACGTGGGGCTTTACGTCACACAGATCGCTGACTTCACCAATAGTGAAATAGCGCTTGCCGGGAATGGGGGGCAACTGTTCGTTATTACTTGGCTCCAGCATAACTTTCGACCCTGGCTTTCAACTTTTGCCCTGGCTTGAAGGTAACCACTCGCCGGGCTGTTATGGGGATCTCCTCGCCGGTTTTGGGATTGCGACCGGGTCGGGTGCTCTTGTCGCGCAGGTCAAAGTTGCCAAAACCTGACAGCTTTACCTGCTCGTTATTTTCCAGGGCGGTGCGAATTTCTTCAAAAAAACTTTCGACTATTTCCTTGGCCTCACGCTTGTTGAGGCCAAGTTCTTCGTACAACATTTCTGCTATGTCGGCTTTGGTCAAGGCTGACATCCACTTATCCCCTTAGCGTGCCCTGAAATTTATCCTTGAGTACCGAAATGATGGCATCGACTGACGCTGTCACTTCAGCTTCGTTTAGGGTGCGTGATTCGTCCTGAAACGTCAAGGAAATCGCAATGCTTTTCCTATTATTTTCAACGCCTTTGCCCTGATACACATCAAAGACTCTGAGGTCTGTCAGAAGTTCCCCCGCAACGCGCTTCGCAGCATCCAGCAATGCCTGCGCTGGAATGGCCTGATCAACGATCACCGCCAGATCACGGCGCACTTCCGGGAAGCGACTGATCTCGTGAAAACGGGGGATAGAAGCGCCGGTTACCAGGCCGAGGCGCAGCTCAAACAGGTACACAGACTGATCAAGGTCGAGTTGCTTCTGCACGCTCGGGTGCAGCTTGCCAAGATAGCCCACCAGCTCGTCACCCCGATAAACAGCGGCTGTCTGACCCGGATGCAGGGCGGGATGATCACCGCTTTCAAAGCGGAACGCGGCAGCGCTGCCGCCAAGATTGAGCAATGCCTGCACATGGCCTTTCAGGTCGTAGAAATCAACCTTCTCCTTACCACCCGTCCAGGACTCAGAGTGGCGTTCACCGTGAATCAGCCCGGCAATCATTGGCTCCTGCACCAGGCCGGCGGATTGATCCTGGATAAATCTCAAGCCGCTTTCGAACAGGTTAACCCTGCTTTGCTGGCGGTTGAGGTTGTGTTGCAACGCAGCTATCAGTCCGCTCCACAGGGTGGTGCGCATCACCGCCATGTCACTGGAGATGGGATTGGCCACAGCTACAAACTGTCCCTGTGGATCAAGGGTGCGCTGCAATTTGGGGTCGACAAAACTGTAGGTGATGGCCTCGCGAAAGCCGCGGGCAGTCAATTCGCTGCGCAGTCGGGTCAGGGAAAGCCGTGATTCATCCCGCGGCGCGATGGCGAGGGGGGAAGCCAGCACCCGGGTAGGCAGGTTGTTATAACCATGCACCCTGGCGACTTCCTCAATCAGGTCCGCCTCGATGGCAATATCAAAGCGCCAGCCCGGTACGGCCACTGTCCAGCCCTTGTCATCCGCCTGCTGCAATTCAAGACCGAGACGAGCGAAGATCCCCTCCACTGTGGCAGTGTCGAGGACACAGGCCAGTTGCTGGTCCAGGCGCTGACGTCGCAGGGTGACCGTTTTGCGACCAGGCAGTTGATCGGCAAGTTCCGTGACCACAACCGGGCCAGGCTCACCACCTACAATATCGAGCAGCAAGGCAGTGGCACGCTCAATCGCCAGGATGCAAAGCTGTGGGTCAACTCCGCGCTCGAAGCGGTGGGAGGAATCGGTGTGCAGACCGTACTGGCGCGCCTGACCGACAATGGCCAGGGGATGGAAAAAGGCGCTTTCCAGGAAAATATGCCGGGTTTGTTCGCCAACGGCTGTGTGATCGCCGCCCATAACTCCGGCAATCGCAATGGGGCCTGAATTGTCGGTGATCAACAGGGTGCCTGAATTGAGCGTGCGTGTGCTGTCATCCAGCAGGCTGACCTGTTCACCCGCCCGGCTGCTGCGCACGCTAATTTGCCCTGCCAGCCTGTCCAGGTCAAAGGCGTGCATGGGCTGACCCAGTTCCAGCAGTATGTAGTTGGTGACATCCACCACTGCGTCGATGCTGCGCACACCGCTGCGGCGCAGTTTTTCCACCATCCACTGCGGCGTGGGTCGAGCGATATCCACATTGCGGATAACACGCCCTGCATAGCGGGGGCAGTGATTGCCCGCTTCCAGTACAACCGGGAAGCAATCCTCGATAGTCGCGGCAATGGCTGGGATCGCCGGAGACCGGACCTCAACATCACACAAAACACCAACTTCTCTCGCCAACCCATTGATACTTAAGCAGTCGCCACGATTGGGCGTGAGATCAACTTCAATGAGACTGTCATCAAGATCCAGGTATTCCCGCAGATTGGCACCTACAGGCACATCTGCGGGCAGCTCCCACAAACCTGCATCCTCATCGGAAACCCCCAGCTCTTTTGCGGAGCAGAGCATGCCAAAGGATTCCACGCCGCGCAGCTTGGCGCTGCGAATTTTAAAGTCGCCGGGCAAGTTGGCACCGATCACGGCAAAAGGCACCTTGAGGCCCTGACGGGCATTGGGGGCGCCACAGACTACCTGGAGTTGACCCGAAGGGTGACCGGCCACCTGGCAAACACGCAGCTTGTCGGCATCCGGATGGGGAGCAATCTCGACAATCTCACCAACAACAACGCCATCAAATTGTGCGGCGACCGCTTCAACAGCATCAACTTCAAGGCCAGCCATGGTCAGACGGCTCACCAGCTCGGCGCTGTCTATGGCTGGATTCACCCACTCCCGGAGCCAGGATTCACTGAATTTCATTTGTGATGAAGCCTTATTGGTTACTTTATAAAGAATTTATAAACAATCTGTAACAGACTGATTCTATATATTAAAACTGCGAAAGAAAGCGCAAGTCATTATCGAAGAAGAGGCGCAGGTCGGTAACGCCATAGCGCAGCATGGCAAGCCGCTCCACGCCCATCCCAAAGGCAAATCCACTGTAGGTTTCGCTGTCGACATCGCACTGGCGGAAGACTTCCGGATGCACCATGCCGCAACCCATCACCTCCAGCCAACCGGTGTTTTTGCAGATACGGCAGCCAGCACCGCGACAGTTGGTGCACTGGATATCCACTTCAGCGGAGGGCTCGGTAAACGGGAAATAGGAAGGCCTGAAGCGCACCGGCAGATCCGCTTCGAAGAAGGCTTTCAGAAACTGGTCCACAGTGCCCTTGAGATCGGCAAAACTGACATCCCTATCAACCACCAGCCCTTCCACCTGGTGGAACATGGGAGTGTGGGTCAGGTCGGAATCACAGCGATAAACCCGACCCGGGCAGATGATCCGAATCGGTGGTGCCTGTTGTTCCAGAGTGCGGATCTGCACTGGTGAAGTGTGAGTGCGCAATACGGTAGAAGCATCGATATAAAAAGTATCGTGCATGGCCCGCGCGGGGTGATGCTCGGGAATATTGAGGGCGCCAAAATTGTGGTAGTCGTCCTCGATTTCCGGACCTTCCGCCACCTGATAGCCGACGCTGACAAAAAACTCCTCAATGCGCGCCAGGGTGCGGGTAACCGGGTGCAACCCGCCCTGCTCTACCCGACGGCCATCGAGGCTGATATCCAGAGACTCTGCCGCCAGCTGGGCGGCAATGCTGGATGTTTCCAGCTGTAACTTGCAGGTCTGGATATGCTGCTGGACCAGCTCCTTGACCTCATTGATTTTTGCCCCGGCCGCCGGACGCTCTTCAGCGGACAGCTTGCCGAGGCCTTTGAGCAATTCCGTGAGCTTGCCTTTCTTGCCCAGGTACTCGACGCGCACCTGATCGAGGGCGGCTTCGTCAGTAGCGGCGTTGACAGCTTTGATGGCTTCATCTGCGAGAGTCGCAAGATTTTCCATTCCGGTTTTCCTTTACTTCTGGGCCTGAAAAAAAACAGGGAAAGGACTTTAGCCCTTTCCCCATTCGTTTTACTGCGCTTTTATGACGCCGGACAAGGCCGGCGACAAATCAAGCCAGGGCAGCCTTTGCTTTCCCGACAATAGACGCAAAAGCGGGCTTGTCGTGAATGGCGATATCGGACAGCACTCGACGGTCAAGCGTGATGCCTGCCTTCTTGAGGCCGGCGATCAGCTGGCTGTAGGTGATACCTTCAGCACGGGCCTGGGCGTTGATACGGGCAATCCACAGGGTGCGGAAGGTACGCTTCTTGACGCGACGGTCGCGGTAGGCGTACTGGCCGGCCTTGGTGACCGCCTGTACGGCAACGCGATAGACGCGACTGCGGGCACCATAGTAACCCTTGGCTTGCTTAAGAACTTTCTTGTGTCGCGCGTGAGCGGTGACACCACGTTTTACTCTTGGCATTTCATTCTCCTCCTAACGTGATCAGACGCGCAGCATGCGGTCGATGAGTGGCTTGTCAGACGCATTCATGATGCGCGTGCCCCTCAGGTTGCGCTTACGCTTCTGGGTCATTTTGGTGAGAATGTGACTGCGGTTAGCCCGCTTGTGCTTGTAACCAGCGGCGGTTTTCTTGAACCGCTTGGCTGCACCACTGTGTACTTTGGCTTTTGGCATTGGAGTAACTCCACTTGAGGTTAAATAATGAAGAAGATGCCCGGTCAGCCAGCCACAGGCTGAACACAGAACATGAACTGCTACTTCTTCCTTTTGTTGGGGGCAAGAACCATAGTGAGCTGACGACCTTCCATTTTCGGGTGTTGCTCTACGGTTCCATACTCCTCCAAGTCTTGCTCGATACGTTTCATCATATCCATACCGAGCTCCTGGTGGGCCATCTCACGACCGCGGAAACGTAACGTCACCTTGGCCTTGTCACCACCTTCCAGAAAACGTATCAGGTTGCGCAGCTTGACCTGATAGTCTCCATCGTCCGTCCCTGGGCGAAATTTCATTTCTTTGACTTGCGTCTGCTTCTGGGTCTTGCGCTGGGCGGCAAGTTGTTTTTTAACTTCAAACACCTTTTTGCCGTAGTCCATCACCTTGCACACCGGAGGCTCTGCATCGGCGGCAATTTCTACAAGATCCAGGTTTGCGGCGGTGGCGGCATCAAGTGCCTCCTTGAGGCTGACAATGCCAACCTGTTCACCATCCGCGCCTATCAAACGAACTTCGGCGGCATCGATCTCATCGTTAATGCGCGACCGGTTAGCCCGCCCTTTGGCGTAATCTTTCTTAATAATGCTTCTCCTGCTTATTTTGGATAGGTACGACCGCGCTGTTGCTCATCGTTGCGGAGGAGCTCTGCAAAGGCCTCAATGGTCATGGTACCGAGGTCTTCTCCGGAACGGGTACGGACGGCCAAGGTGCTTGTTTCGGCCTCGCGGTCACCGACTACAACCAGGTAGGGAATACGCTGAATTGTGTGCTCGCGGATTTTAAAGCCGATCTTTTCGTTTCTCAAGTCGTTTATGGCGCGGAAGCCCTTGTTTTGCAATGATTCTGTTACTTCACGCACATACTCGGCCTGATTATCGGTAATGTTCATCACCACCGCCTGCTCAGGCGCCAGCCATGTCGGGAACGAACCCTCATAATGCTCGATGAGAATACCGATAAAACGCTCGAAGGAGCCGAGGATGGCACGGTGCAGCATCACGGGTACATGGCGTGAACCATCTTCCGCCACATACTGGGCGTCGAGGCGACCCGGCATGGAGAAATCCACCTGAATGGTGCCCAGTTGCCACACCCGGCCAATACAGTCCTTGAGGGAAAACTCGATTTTGGGACCGTAAAAAGCACCTTCACCCGGCAGCAGCTCCCAGGGCAGCCCCTTGCTGTCGAGGGCATCGGCCAGGGCCTTTTCCGCCTTGTCCCAGATCTCATCGGAACCGACCCGTTCATCGGGACGGGTGGAGAGACGGTAGATCACCTCATCAAAACCGAAATCCCGGTACACATCGTGGAGGAAATCAATAAAGGTGGACACCTCGGGCTGGATCTGCGCCTCGGTACAGAAAATATGGGCATCGTCCTGGGTAAAACCGCGCACTCGCATGATGCCGTGCAAGGAGCCGGAGGGCTCATTGCGGTGGCATGAACCAAATTCAGCCAGGCGCAGGGGCAGCTCGCGGTAGCTCTTCAGACCCTGGTTGAAAATCTGCACATGACAGGGGCAGTTCATGGGCTTGATGGCAAAATCGCGCTCTTCAGCCTGGAGGGTAAACATCCCGGCGGCGAACTTGTCGGCATGGCCGGATTTCTGCCACAGGCTCAGATCGACGATCTGGGGTGTGCGGATTTCCTTGTAGCCATGGCGATTTTGCTGCTCGCGCATGTACTGCTCGATGGCCTGATAAACGGTCCAGCCTCGCGGATGCCAGAACACCATGCCTGGCGCCTCTTCCTGCATATGGAACAGGTTGAGTTTTTTGCCGATCTTGCGGTGGTCGCGCTTCTCCGCCTCTTCAATGCGGTGCAGATAGGCGGCCAGGTCTTTTTTGTTGGCCCAGGCGGTGCCGTAAATGCGCTGCAACATTTCGTTGCGGGAGTCGCCGCGCCAGTAGGCGCCAGCCACTTTGGTGAGTTTGAAGGCGGCAATCTTGCCAGTGCTGGGTACATGGGGACCGCGGCACAGGTCGATAAAATCGTCCTGGCGATACAGGGAAATGGCTTCAGCCTGGGGAATCGAGGCGATGATCTCGGCCTTGTATTCCTCACCCATATTGCGGAAGAAATCCACCGCCTCATCCCGGTCCATCAACTGACGGGACACCGGGTAATCGGCCTTGCTGAGCTCTTCCATCCGGGCCTCGATTTTTTCGAGATCCTCGGGGGTAAAGGCACGCTCAAAGGCAAAATCGTAGTAAAAACCGTCTTCAATCACCGGGCCGATGGTGACCTGGGCCGACGGGAACAGCGATTTGACCGCCTGGGCCAGCAAGTGGGCACAAGAGTGGCGAATCACATCCAGGCCGTCTTCATCCCTGCCGGTGACAATGGCGAGCTGGGCGTCATCGCTGATCACATAGGAGGTATCCACCATATTGCCATTGACCTTGCCGGCGAGGGCGGCCTTGGCAAGTCCGGGGCCAATATTTTCAGCAACCTGGAATACAGAAACGGGGCCGTCAAAGCTGCGCTGACTGCCATCGGGAAGGGTAATAACGGGCATGTGTATGTTCCTTTTTCCAGTGGTGACCCCTACCAAAGGCCACGTGGTCGATCAGGGAAACAGGCTTTAAACCTGTATTCAATTCCGCAAAGAGAATTGGTAGGACCAGGCGGATTTGAACCGCCGACCTCTACCATGTCAAGGTAGCGCTCTAACCAACTGAGCTATGGTCCTAAAACTGGGGGCTGCGCTCAGGGCTATATCCAAAACAACTGAAGTTATACCCTTGAAGCAAGGCGCGCATTCTATACCAGGGAGCGGGAAAGATACAATCCGCAGTATGACCAATCTTTTTATCCATACCGAGCCCCGCTCGTAAGGCAATCGGCAGGTTGATAGACCAAAGACTTCTTGAAACAACTGGCGAAGCTGTGAGTGCTGCCGCACTGATACAATGCAGAGTTTATTTAATTAACAACTACGTCAAATATTCGATTCTCTGATTGCCAACCCCAGTCCCTGATGGCACCCTTCGCGACAAGCCTTATCCATCGCTGACATTTCACGCATTACTATCACGCACCACAGAGGAACACACCTGGTGGCAGACCCTTCCCACAATGAGCGCGGCGAATTCGCCAACGCCCTGCAACTCGACAAGAATCGCCGCGAAAAAAGCCGCAATCTGCGCCCGCTGCTGGGTCTGATCCCCTTTGTCATGCGCTACAAATCACGCCTGGCTGCCGCTGGTGTATTTCTGGTGCTCGCCTCTGCCACCCAGCTGTCCGTGTTCAGCTTTCTCGGGGACGCTGTGGACGAAGGCTTTGTCACCAGCAATATCGACAAGGTAAACAGCTATTTCTGGCTGATCCTGCTGATCGGCGGCGTGATGGCTATCACCTCTGCCCTGCGTTTTTACTACATCACCTGGATTGGTGAGCGGGTTGTGGCCGACTTGCGCAGTGCGGTCTACAACCATATCACCGGGCTCAGCCCCGCCTTTTTTGAAGTCACCCGCACCGGCGAGGTGCTTTCGCGGCTGACAACCGACACCACCCTGATCCAGACCGTGGTAGGTTCAACCATTTCCATCGCCCTGCGCAATACCGTGACTGCCATTGGCGCCTTTGTACTGCTGCTGCTCACCAGCCTCAAGCTCACTTTACTGGTGATGCTGACCATCCCCCTGGTGCTGGTACCCATTCTGGTTATTGGCAGGATGCTGCGCAAACTGTCGCGCTCCAGCCAGGACCGGGTTGCGGATATTTCGTCCCACGCCGGTGAAAGTCTTAACGCCATCCAGACCGTGCAGGCCTTTACCCACGAAGACCTGGATCGACAGTCCTATAAAACGGCGGTGGAAGGCGCCTTTGATGTCGCCAAGGTGCGTATCATCGCCCGCTCGGCCATGTCCGCATCGGTGATTTTTCTTGTCCTCGCCGGGATCTCGGTGATTTTGTGGACTGGCGCCAGGGACATGATTGCAGGCTCCATCACCCCCGGCGATCTGGTGAAATTTGTCGGCTATGCGGTGATGCTGGCAATGTCGGTCGCCGTCATGAGCGAGGTCTGGGCCGAGATCCAGCGTGCAGCAGGGGCTGCAGAACGACTGATGGAATTACTGCAAATAGAGCCGGAGATCAAGGCACCGCCAAATCCCGTCGCCCTGCCCTCCCCACCCCAGGGCCGTGTCGCCTTTGAACAGGTTTCATTCTCCTATCCGACCAGACCCGGGGCCAAAGCCCTCGACGGACTGTCTTTTACGGTAGAGCCAGGTGAAACCATTGCCCTGGTCGGCCCGTCCGGGGCAGGCAAATCAACCCTCTTCCAGATGCTGTTGCGCTTCTACAACCCACAGCAGGGCAGCATTTATGTGGATGGCGTGGATATTGCCAGCGCAGATCCGCAGGATGTGCGGCGGCATTTCAGTGTGGTGCAACAGGATGGCACAGTGTTTTCCGGCCCGGTGATGGACAATATTCGCTATGGCAGGCCGGATGCCAGCGATCTCGACGTCTTCAATGCCGCAATAGCGGCGCACGCCCACGAATTTATTGTAAAAATGCCGGACGGTTACGACACACTGCTGGGCGAGCGCGGGCTGACACTGTCCGGCGGCCAGCGCCAGCGCATTGCCATCGCCCGCGCCATTCTGCGCGATGCTCCCATTTTTCTGTTCGACGAAGCCACCAGCGCCCTGGATGCCGAGAGCGAACGGCTGGTGCAGGAAGCCATTGAGCGCATCATGGTCAATCGCACTACACTGATTATCGCGCACCGCCTCGCCACCGTGCGCAAGGCTGATCGCATTATCGTCATGGACAATGGCCGCGTGGTGGATATTGGCACCCACGAGGAACTGAGCAACCGTTCGGGCCTGTATGCCAATCTTGCCCGGCTGCAATTTGGCAATACTCCGCTGCTTGAACTGGCTGAATAATCGACGTTGAAA
Organism: Gammaproteobacteria bacterium BRH_c0; assembly: GCA_000961645.1. Classification (GTDB taxonomy): domain Bacteria; phylum Pseudomonadota; class Gammaproteobacteria; order Pseudomonadales; family Porticoccaceae; genus NAT127. The sequence continues at coordinate 39,829 of LADM01000017.1, forward strand.
TCACTCGGCTATATAGCTCTCTAACCAAAAAACAGGCCTAACAGGGGAAAATACTATGCAATATTCTGCACTGGGTAATACAGGGTTACTGGTTTCGCGCCTGTGCTTTGGGGCGATGACCTTCCGCCAGGACAACACCTCCATGGCCGCCATTGCCAAGGTCAACAAAAGCGCCGCCGACACCATGGTGGGCCGCGCCCTGGATGCCGGTATCAATTTTTTCGACACCGCTGACGGCTACTCCGGCGGCGACTCTGAGGTCATGCTCGGCGCCGCATTGCAAGGTCGCCGCAACGATGTGGTGATCAGCACCAAGGTCGGTATGCGCTCGGGCCCAACGCTGACCCAATCCGGCCTGTCGCGCCGTCACATACTATGGTCTGTGGAGGAGAGCTTGCGGCGCCTGGGCACCGAGTGGATCGATGTCTATATCGTTCACCGCGAAGATCCCTTTACGCCCCTGGAAGAAACCCTGCAGGCGCTGGACGAGGTGGTGCGCTCCGGCAAGGTCCGCTATCTGGGCTTTTCCAACTGGTCAGCCTGGAAGGTCAGCGCCGCCATTGAGATGCAAAAAGCCAACGGCTGGGCGCGCTTCACCCATGGCCAGATGTACTACTCGCTGCTCGGTCGCGATGTGGAGCACGATGTGCTGCCGATGATGCAGCACTACGGCCTGGGCCTGACCGTGTGGAGTCCGCTGGCAGCGGGATTCCTGAGCGGCAAGTACAACCGCGACAACCTCACAGACCCCGACAACCGCTACTCCGGCTTCGATTTCCTGCCCTTTGACAAGGAGCGCGGTTTCGCCCTGGTGGATACCATGCGGGGTATGGCCCAACGCCATAACGCTTCGGTAGCGCAGGTGGCTCTCGCCTGGCTGCTGGCAAACCCGTCTGTCACCAGCATCTTGCTCGGCGCCACCAGGCAAACCCAGCTTGATGACAACCTGGCCGCCATGGGTGTCAAGCTTTCTGAAGAAGAATTGGCTGAGCTGGGTGACGCAACCGTTGCTGCGCCGCTGTATCCCCACTGGTTTAACCAGTGGGTCCACGACAAGGCCGTGGTGGCAGCGTTGCAGCCTGACTGAACCCGACAGCTACAAACCATCCGGGACAGGAGTGGACTCCCCGCCCTTGCTGGCGGCCAGATCCAGCATCTCGCGTATCTGTTTCGCCAGCTGGGGTTTGCGGTAAGGCTTGTTGATAAAGGGAATAGGCGCATCGATTTGGCTGTAGCGCGTCACCGATTCCTGGGCGTATCCAGAAGTAAACAGTACCGGCAGATCAGGCCATTCAACCTTGATCGCTTCAGCGAGTTGCCAGCCGCTCATGGTGCCGGGCATCACAATATCAGTGAAAACCAGGTCGATATCGGGATTCTCCCGCAGCAGCTTTAATCCCTTCGCACCATCCTCCGCCGTCACCACCTTGTAACCCAGGCTGCCCAGGGACAGGGTGGCATGGGCGCGGACAAAACTGTCATCCTCCACCACCAGAATGGTTTCCTTGCCGCTCGGCAGCAGCGACGTATGCACGCGCTCCGGCTCTGACTGACGTTTTGCCAGGGACGGGTCAGCGGGCAGATAGAGGCGCACGGTGGTCCCCAGGCCCGGCTCACTGTAGAGGGTAAGATGGCCACCGGATTGCTTGACGAATCCGTAGACCATGCTCAAACCCAAGCCACTGCCCTTGCCTACCTCCTTGGTGGTAAAGAATGGCTCGAAGACCCTTGCCCTCACCTCGGGGGTCATACCCTCACCCGTATCGGTCACCCCCAGGGAAATATAATTGCCGGGCTGCACTTCCAGCTGCGCTTCCTTGTAGGCCTCGTCGAGGGTGATGTTGGCGGCGCTGATGGTCAGAATCCCGCCATCGGGCATGGCATCCTGGGAGTTGATGGCGAGGTTGAGTAGTGCCGATTCAAGCTGGGCCGGGTCCACATAGGCAAGCCACAGGTCATCATCAAAATGAGTATCAATGCGAATATTTTCCCGCAACATACGGCTCAACAGCAGGCGCATATGCTCAACCAGCTGACTGCAATCCACGTCGATGGGTTGCAGCATCTGGCGACGACTGAAGGCCAGCAGGCGCTGGGTCAATTCGGCGCCGCGCTCTCCGGCTGCGACAATATTGCTGGCAATGGCTTCGAGGTCGGGTCTCGGCTTGAGGGTATGCTGGAGCGATTCCGCACCGCCAATAATCACTGTGAGCAGATTGTTGAAATCGTGGGCGATGCCGCCGGACAGGTGCCCCACCGCCTCCATTTTCTGGGCCTGCACCAGCTGCTTCTCGGTCTTTTTTCGCTCTGTCAGATCGCGAATGACACCCACATAAATGGAGTCCGCCTGCTGCTTGGCTTCGCCCACCGAGAGCTCCATGGGAAATTCAGTGCCATCCTTGCGGCGCGCAACCACTTCGCGGCCAATGCCGATGATCTTGGCCTCGCCGGTGCGCTGATAGTTACTGATGTACTGGTCGTGATGATCGCTGTACATCGCAGGCATCAGCATTTTGACATTGCGTCCGATCACTTCATGGAGCTGGTATCCGAACAGCCGCTCGCAGGCCGGGTTGAACATCAGGATGCTGCCCTTGGTATCAATCAGGATAACGCCATCCACCGCCGTGCTGACCACTGCGCGCAGCCGCGCCTCGCTCTCGCGCAACTCCTGCTCGGCCTGGTGGCGCTGGCTGAGATCGTGGATGATGCCGACAAACACCGGCTCATCCCCTGCCCGATCCTCACCGACTGAGAGGTCCATGGGAAAGGTGGAACCGTCCTTGCGCTGGCCGAGCACCTCGCGGCCGATGCCGATAATCCGCGCCTCGCCGGTCCTCAGATAATTACTCAGATAACTGTCGTGCCCTTCCTGATAGGGGCTGGGCATCAGGCACTTCACATTCTTGCCCAACACTTCCTCTGACCGGTAGCCGAACAGGTGCTCGCAGGCCGGGTTGAACACCAGGATCGTGCCCCTGGCGTCGATCAGGATGACGCCATCAACCGCCGTTTCTACCACTGCCTTGAGGAGCGTTTCGTTGTTCTGTATGCGTTTCATAATCTGCCAGCCCCTGAAAACCGTTACACAGGTAGAACCTCTTACAGGCAGAGTGTGGATCCAGCTGTAATGTCAGTCTGTACTGCCAGCATGGTGCCACGACAATGGCCTCGCCAACCAGCCTGTTGGTCGGATTCGAAAACCCTTCATCACCTGTCAATCAGGGTGCTACAGGGCTATGTCCACGCAAGGCTAAAGCCCTTCAGCACCTGGCCCCAGGGGCTGGCCGTAACTGAACTCCACATAATTGCCGTTGGGATCGCGCAGACCGCAGTAATAACCCACGGGAAAAGGTTCATCTCTGGGTGCCCAAACCAGGCAGCCGCGACGGGTTCCGAGGCTGGCTATCTCGTCCACTGCATCGCGACTGGCCATGGCAAAACCGAAATGCCGGTAATCGTTATCCGCCAGTTGCAGATCGTCGCCCTTGTTCATCAACACAAAAATAAAATCCGTTTCCCTGCCCGGCTCCGCCATCCACACAATGCGCTTGAGGCCCGCTTCACGGCGGTGGATCACCTGCATTCCGCAACAATCGCTGTAAAACCCCACACAGGCATCAAGATCGCGCACATGGAGAGCAACATGGGTCATTCGTGGTGTGTGCATGGAAAGCCCCCTGTGAGTTGAGATAAAAGAGTGTCGGCACAGTGAATTTACGGGCGATCAGCTAATGCGTAGAATATGCCGCCGACTGTTTAAACAACCTGTTAATGTCCAGGTTTCGCTGAAAAGCGATCAGTGGCACACTCGCAGCCAGCTGAGCTAACCTGCGGAACTCCGCAGCTCTATACTGGTCCTCCAAGTAACATCCTGATGTCAAACAGTCCTGAATCGGAGCCTGACTGGCCTGTTGCCAGTTATGACAACTGCTCATTCACAGCGGTTTCATTCGCGGCCGTATACAGCCAGGGTTGGCGGTATTGAAATAGGCTTGGTCAGTTCCCACATTTATCTGGAGGACACCCAAAGATTAACCCGTACCACAAACCATGGAGAAAACATGAATGACACAACCGACCTGTATCCTTCACGGGTAGGCAGCGAGGAAAAACTGTTACCCCGTCTCGACCCCGTAGTATACCGGCCAACCCCAACATCATCGCCTTTCAGCCTCACTAAACAACAGGTTAGCACCTACGAACGGGATGGTGTGTTGATTTTGCCGGATTACTTCAACGAGCTTGTACCAGCACTGAGAAAGGAAACTGAAAACCTGAAAAACTCCCTGCAGGACGCCGAGGAGATGTATACAGAGCCGGACAGTGATGAGTTGCGCACCCTGTTCAAGCCTTTCGCCTTCAGTGAACTGATTGACGCCATCAGCCGTGACCCCCGCATCGTGGAGCCAGTCCGGCAACTTTTGGGCTCGGATGTTTACATCATGCAATCCCGCATCAATATCAAACCCGCGCTCAAGGGCCAGGCATTCCCCTGGCATTCGGACTTCGAAACCTGGCATGTCGAGGATGGTATGCCGCGCATGAGAGCTCTCACCGCCTGGATTATGCTCGATGAAAACCATCCATACAATGGTCCGCTGTATGTGCTCAAAGGCTCCCACAAGCGCTATATATCCTGCGCAGGCAAAACTGCCGATGACAACTACAAGCGTTCACTCAAGCGTCAGTCGCTGGGTGTACCGCAACCGCAAACCCTCAAGCCCTTGATGGCCGATCACAGCTTGTCCGGCATTTACGGCAAGGCAGGCACACTGGTCTTTCACGAATGCAATCTGCTGCACGGCTCACCCGACAATATTTCCGGCGATCCCCGCAGCATCCTTATGTTTGTGTATAACAGCGTGGACAACCGGCCAGTGCACCCCTTTGGTGGCGTCAAACCCCGCCCCCATTACCTCAACAACCGCGACACCTTGCCACTTCGGCCACTGCACAGCCCAGTCAGGCTTTAATAAACAGAGAGTTTAATAAACTGGGAGTTTAAAAAAGAGGGAGTCAAAAATTGGCGGGGATTTTGGCTGTTGCAGTGGCAAACAGCAGTCGAATCGCCGCCGCATCCTGGTCCGCGTTGTCAGTGGGCCAGAACAGTGGGTGCAGGCGCAGTTCCCGGTGCTGAAAATCCAGGATTAAAGGCAACACCGGGCAGTCTGCGGCGCGGGCAATGCGCACAAAGCCGGTTTTCAGTCTGGCGACTTTTTTGCGGGTACCCTCCGGGGTGATGGCAATCATCATCGCCTCGGCCTGATTGAGGCGGGCGGCGATATCCGCCGCCATCCCCTCCGGTTTGCCGCGATTGACGGCGATACCCCCGAGCCGGACAAGCAGCCCGGCCAGGGGGGGGCGAAAAACGCTATGCTTGGCCAGCCAGTGAATGCGCATATCAAGGGCCAGCATGGCGGCCAGGCAGATAAAAAAATCCCAGTTTGAGGTGTGGGGACCCACCGCGATAATCAATCGTCGCTGCGCGGGAACATCTCCCACCACCCGCCAGCCGCCCCACAGGCGCAGCAAGCTGCGCCCCAGCCATTGCGCCACTGACGAGCGGTGGGCGCGATGGTATTCGGGGATAGTCTGGCTATTCACGCTCAGTTCACAATCAATCAGTGTTCACGGGTGGCCAGAAACTGCACTTCCGGGTGGCGTTCCTGGGTGAGGCTGAGATTGACCCGGGTCGGCGCCAGAAAGGTCAGGTGCCCGCCGCCATCAATGGCGAGGTTGTCAGATACCTTGTCCTTGAGCTTCTGGATATCCTTGCCCGAGCCTTCCACCCAGCGTGCGGTGTGGACATTGACCGCATCGTAGAGAGCATCGACCCCATACTCATCCTTGAGGCGGTAGGCCACCACTTCAAACTGCAGCTGACCCACGGCGCCCACCACCACATCGTTGCTGTTGATGGGGAAAAAGACCTGGGTGGAACCCTCTTCCGACAGTTGCTGCAAGCCCTTGTGAAGCTGCTTGGCCTTGAGCGGGTCGCGCATGCGGATACGGCGAAACAGTTCCGGGGCAAAATGGGGCACGCCGGTAAATTTCAGATCCTCGCCCGCAGTAAAGGTATCACCGATCTGAATGGTGCCGTGGTTGTGGAGGCCGATAATATCGCCAGCGATGGCTTCCTCCACATTCTCCCGCTCGCCCGCCAGGAAGGTCACTGCATCGGCGATGCGCACATCCTTGCCGAGGCGCACATGGCGCATTTTCATGCCGCGGGTGTAGGTGCCGGAACACAGACGCATAAAGGCGATCCGGTCGCGGTGCTTGGGGTCCATATTCGCCTGAATCTTGAAGATAAAGCCGCTGAAGGCGGGTTCCGAGGCTTTGACAATGCGTGTTTCCGTAGCGCGATCCAGCGGTGCAGGGGCCCATTCGACAAAGTGATCGAGCATTTCCCGCACCCCGAAGTTGCCCAGGGCGGTGCCGAAAAATACTGGCGTCATTTCACCCCGCAGGTAAGCCTGCAAGTCAAATTCCGGAGCTGCACCGCGCACCAGTTCGATTTGTTCGACAGTGCTGTCGTAATTAAAGCCCAGCAGCTTTCTGGCCTCGTCACTGCCCAGTCCCTGGATGCGCACATCCTCGGGGATAGTGTGGCCCTTGCCCTGCTGGTAGACGTGGATGGTATCGGTATAGAGGTTATACACACCCCTGAACTGCTTGCCCATATCGAGAGGCCAGTTGATGGGCGAGGCTGAAATACTGAGCACGTTTTCAATCTCATCCATCACCTCAATGGGGTCGCGGATATCGCGGTCCATTTTGTTGATAAAGCTGAGAATGGGGGTATCCCGCAAGCGGCACACCTCCATTAGCTTGATGGTGCGTTCCTCCACACCCTTGGCGCCGTCGATCACCATCAGCACCGAATCCACTGCCGTCAGGGTGCGGTAGGTATCTTCGGAAAAGTCCTCGTGACCGGGGGTATCGAGCAGATTGACGATACGATCCTTCCAGGGGAACTGCATCACCGACGACGTTACCGAAATGCCCCGCTCCTTCTCCATCGACATCCAGTCGGAAGTCGCATGGCGGTCGCTCTTCTTGCCCTTGACGGTACCGGCAACCTGAATCAACTGGCCGAACAGCAGCAGCTTTTCAGTGATGGTGGTTTTACCCGCATCGGGATGCGAAATGATTGCAAAGGTGCGGCGTTTGGCCAGCGCCTCAAGGTAATTGCCCATAGGGAGTTTTGCCCGATTCAAAAGGCGCTGATTATAGCCGCAATCACTTCCTGCTGCGCGGGCTCAGTACGGATGCCCCTCAGGCCCGTGGGCAAGATGGCTGTTATTGCTGTGCAAGCAGCGGATTAGTCCGGTTCGGAATTTTCCGGACCAGCTGCCCGGTAAGGGCCTTGCCCCGCTGCCGATGAGGTGATATGCAGGTTGTTGCGCCCCTCTGCCTTGGCGGCGTAAAGGGCTTCATCGGCACGCTGCAGAATCTGCTCAACGGTGTCTGCGGGCTGGGCCAGATAACCGCCGACACTGACTGTCAGCTCCACACCCGATTGACCAGCGCCGCTTTCAATCCGGGCGCGAATCCGTCCACCGATAGTTTCAAGGGTATCGCCATCGCAGGGAGACAACACCACCAGGAACTCGTCGCCCCCCCAGCGCGCGGCCTGATCATAGGGACGGATACTGGCCCGCAGGGCATCGGCAATGTCGGTCAGAGCCTGATCTCCGGCCATATGGCCACAGCTATCGTTGAGCTGCTTGAAATTGTCGACATCAAGCCAGATCACGCCAAACGCAGTGCCGTGGCGGCGTATCCGTTCCACTTCGGTACTGAGCAGTTCGGTCATGCCGCGGCGATTGACAAGATCGGTGAGTGGATCGAGCCGGGCCAGCTTGTGGAGCGCCACGGTGCGCTCCCGCACCTTGTCTTCCAGCTCCCGGGTATGGTTGTTGATACCCTCGGCCATGGCGCCAAAATGCTGGATCAGGCGACCGATCTCGCCCTTGCCGGTGGGCAACTGTTGCGGAGCCAGATTGCCGTCCCGCACCTTCAGCATCGACATTTCAAGTTTCGCCATCGGGTCAAGAATCAGGCGCCGCAACATCAGGTGCATCAGCAGCAGGGCAATCAGAAAAGTCAGGATAAACACCAGCACCACCAATCCGAAACTGCTTACCGGCATCAGCACATCGAGATCGAGCAGGGTAATTTCGTACCAGTCGATACCTGGCAGATAGGCAATCCCGGCCAGGTGACGCTTGCCATCCACCATGACAAAGTCGGTCAACACCCTGCTGTGTTCCCCTGACTCACCACTCAGGGCAGTCATCATGGCTTGCAGGCGCTGGCGATCACCAGCGTTATCGAGCAGCAGGCTAACGGTTTTTTTCTGCCCTTCCGGCTTGACGATGCTGGCATAGTCGATAAGCGCCGGGTCGCGGTGCAACTGGATGGCGCCAGTGTGATCCACAAACAGCGTGGTAACACCTGGCTGGTTAATATCGACAATGTCATTCAGAAATTCGTCGAGCCCCATGCCAGTACCGACAACTCCCACAATCCTGTCACCATCGCGCATCAACACATCGATCCACAGCTTGGTGACACCCAGCTCCTCATCGGGGTTGATGTTGATATGGAAGTCGCGCCCCTCATCCACCAGCCGGTAGAACCAGGCATCGGCGGGTTTATCCGGCTTTAAATGGTAGCGCAACTCACGGCCATTAAATTCCTCGCTGGCGTTGTTATGGTAATAGGCGCCGGAATCCCGCAAGGCGACGAAGTAACTGCGATCGCGGAAGTTGCGTCGGAAACTTTCCATCTCATCGAGGGCGTGTTGTTCAAGCTGGGGGTTGGACGGTTCCCGCGCCCAGCGCTTGAGCACATTGGAATCGGCCATCTGGCGGGCCAGAGTAATCTCCCTTTCCAGCGGCTGGAGAATCCGCGCGCTGTCATAGCGAACCTGGATTTCCGCCACCCGCAGGCCCCATTGTTCGATGGTACCGGCGGCAATACGCAAAAAGACCCAGGAGGCAGACAGTGACGCCATCACAAACAGAACGGCGGCAAACAGCAGAAAACGCGTTTTCAGACTCACTTGATATTTCCCTGTGTACGGCAGGAATCAACCGCAAAATCCACTTGCCTGCAATCTGCAACCATAAATACCGGGCCTCACCACCCAGCTGGATATCAGCACTGACCTGATAATCTGCCTCTGCTGGCAAGTATGCAAGCGCACCCGCAGGGCATTACTGACAAACGGTTAGTACAGGCTGCTGACCGCCCCGCTGGCGGGCTTCAGGGCTTGTGTGGCTGGCTGTTGCTTGAAGTCTGGCATTGCGCACAGAAATGGCCCGAACAAGCCGGGCCTTTTCTGCTTATATTGTGGGGAGGACTAAGGGAACCTCTGAATAATGACTGAATTTTCCGCGCTGATGTTTGAAAAATCAGGTCGTAAACGATGACGAGATCATTTTTACGTCAATTTTGGTCGGAACTCGCTCTTTCGAGCGGGCTATCCCCCGCTATTGGCGTATTTCAGACGCAACTTGCCTGCAAGCCCCCTGTCAACGCTTTCTTGAGAAGCACTTTCCCGGCCATCACCAGGTTGACCAAAGCGCAGGAGACAAACAGGTGGTGAGCATTCTTCGTCAATCCGCGGTAGCGCACTTTGATGAAGCCGAAGCGACGCTTCATGATACCAAAGGGGTGTTCCACCCTGGCGCGCACTTTGGATTTATTGCGGTTCTTGTTCTTTTCCACTTCACTCAGAGGGTGATTCTTGTACCCTTTCCGATTGGTAAAGTCCTGTGCTTTCGGCGCCACCTCGGCGATGCTCTCCTTCTTGCCGGTGTAGGCCGAATCACCCCAGACGCGGGTTTCTTCCCCGTGCAGCAGGTCCCCGACAACCACCGAGTCGTGGACATTCGCCGAGGTGGCCACCACGCTGTGGATCAGCTTGGTCTTGCTGTCCACCCCGATATGCGCCTTCATGCCGAAGTACCACTGGTTGCCCTTGCGGGTGGAGCGCATGTCCGGGTCCCTGGCTTTGTCCTGATTCTTGGTGGAACTCGGGGCATTGATGATGGTGGCATCCACGATGGTACCTCGCCCTACCTTCAGGCCGTTCTTC
>LADM01000074.1 GCA_000961645.1 Gammaproteobacteria bacterium BRH_c0
CCCCAGCCCGGACCCGGCCCCAAACCTCAACGAGACCCGCCATGACCATTCGCACCCTGCTCAACCAACGCTTCCAGACGGCCATGAGCGCGGCGGGCATTGCCGGGGAGTGCAATCCCAATATATCCCTGAGCACCAGGGAAGGCTTTGGCGACTACCAGGCCAACGGCGCCATGGCCGCCGCCAAGCAGATGAAAATGCCACCCCGCGATCTGGCGCAGACAATCGTCGACAACCTCGACCTTGACGGCATCGCCGACAAGCTCGAGATCGCCGGGCCAGGCTTTATCAATATTCACCTCAGCCCCGACTTTCTCGCGCGCCAGGCCAGCGCCCAGGGTGCCGTGCTCAGGCAGGGCCAGCGCAGCGCAGAAAACCCCCAGACCATCGTGGTGGATTACTCCTCCCCCAACCTCGCCAAGGAAATGCACGTCGGCCACCTGCGCAGTACCATTATTGGCGACGCCGTGGTGCGGGTACTGGAGCATCTCGGCCACAACGTCATTCGCCAGAACCACATGGGTGACTGGGGCACCCAGTTCGGCATGCTGATCGCGGAGCTGGAGGAACACCTCGGCGTGGGCCAGAAACCGGAGATGGCCCTCAAGGATCTGGAAGGCTTTTACCAGCAGGCCAAAAAGCACTTTGACGATGACGCAGAATTTGCCACCAAGGCGCGCAACTACGTGGTCAAGCTGCAATCCGGCGACCAGCACTGCCGCGAACTGTGGCAGCTGTTTATCGATATCTCCGTGGCCCACAGCGAAGAGATCTACCGCGCTCTCAACGTCACCCTCAGCCACAGCGATATCTACCCGGAGAGCGCCTACAACGACGATCTCGAAAGCGTTATCAATGATCTGGAAGCGCAAAATCTGGCCGCTGAAGACCAGGGCGCCATGGTGGTATTTCTCGACGAACTCTCCGACAAGAACGGCAACCCCAGCCCGGTGATTATCCGCAAATCCGACGGCGGCTACCTCTATGCCACCACCGATCTCGCCGCCCTGCGCTACCGTTCAAAAACCTTGAATGCCGACCGCGTGCTGTACTTTATCGACGCCCGCCAGTCGCTGCACATGAAGCAGGTCTTTACCCTCGCCCGCAAGGCGGGCTTTGTGAATCCCGGCATCAGCCTTGAACACCACCCCTTCGGCACCATGATGGGGGAAGACGGCAAACCCTTCAAAACCCGCAGCGGCGGCACCGTCAAACTGGCGAACCTGCTGGAGGAAGCGGTGCAACGGGCGTCCGCATTGATTGCCGAAAAAGACCCTGACCTGAGCGCAGAAGAGCGCAGCGAAGTGGCCCGTAAGGTCGGCATTGGCGCCATCAAATACGCCGACCTGAGCAAAACCCGCACCAACGACTACATCTTCAACTGGGAGGCGATGCTCAGCTTTGAAGGCAACACCGCGCCCTACCTGCAGTACGCCTACAGCCGTATCCGCAGTATTTTCCGCCGCGCCGGAGTTGATGCAGATACCCTCAGCGCCGCGATCCTTATAGGCGAACCCCAGGAAAAACAGCTGGCGCTAAAGCTCACCCAGTTTGACGAAGTGCTGGAACAGGTAGCGGCCGAAGCCTACCCCCACCTGCTGTGTACCTACCTGTACGATCTGGCCAGCGCTTTTATGGCCTTCTACGAACGCTGTCCGATTTTGAAAGACAGTGTCAGCCCGGACCTGCGCAACAGCCGCCTGCAACTGGCCAGCATTACTGCTGGCACCATGGCCAAAGGGCTGGAGTTGCTGGGGATTGAGGTGATGGAGAAGATGTGATTTTTGAGTTGCACGTTTCACGTTTCACGTAAAAGCCGCAACGCTCGATATCTGTGCTCTTACGTGAAACGTGTTACGTGTTACGTGTAACTCAAAGTTTTATTTCTCATCCGGCAAAGTCACATTCAGCTCCAGCACTGACGTATTGCCCTGCTGATCGAGCTGCACGCGCACATCGTCGTCACCAATTTCCACGTATTTGCGGATAACGGCAAGAATTTCCTGCTGCAGTTGCGGCAGGTAATCCGGGCCGCTACTGCGCAGGCGGTCGTGGGCGACGAGAATCTGCAAGCGCTCACGGGCGACGCTGGCGGTGGATTTGCGTTGCTTGCGAAAATAATCCAATAGACTCATCACATCAGCCTCCGAATACGCGTTTGAGGAAGCTTTTGCGCTGCGTTTCGATAAAGCGGTGCGGGCGCTCCTCGCCGAGATAGCGAGCCACCGCATCATCGTAGGCCTGGCCGGCATCGCTGTTGGTGTCATGGGTGACGGGCACACCCTGATTCGAGGCCTTGAGTACCGCCTCGGATTCAGGGATTACCCCCAGCAGCGGAATGGCGAGAATATCCAGCACATCCTCCACTGACAGCATTTCACCGCGCGCTACCCGGGTTGGGTTGTAGCGGGTCAACAGCAGGTGCTCCTTGACACTTTTACCCTGTTCGGCCAGGCGCGACTTGCTTTGCAGGATGCCGATAATGCGGTCGGAGTCGCGCACCGAGGATACTTCGGGATTGGTAACGATAATGGCCTCCTCGGCAAAATACAGGGCCATATGGGCGCCATGCTCAATGCCTGCGGGTGAATCGCAGACGATATAGTCAAAATCCTGCGCCAGTTCATCCAGTACTTTTTCCACGCCTTCAACCGTCAACGCATCCTTGTCGCGGGTTTGCGAGGCGGGCAGCACAAAGAGGTTTTCGACGCGCTTGTCCTTGATCAGCGCCTGGCGCAGAGAGGCTTCGCCCTGCACCACGTTGACGAAGTCATACACCACACGGCGCTCGCAACCCATGATCAGGTCCAGATTGCGCAGTCCCACATCAAAATCAACAACAACGGTTTTGTGGCCCTTGAGAGCCAGTGCAGTGGCAAAGGCCGCACTGCTGGTGGTTTTACCCACACCGCCTTTTCCTGAGGTAATAACAATAATTTTGGCCAAGGTAATACTTCCTGAAAATGAATGGTGGTTGATAAAAAGAAATGAAAAACGCTAGGACATGGCTTGGAATTGCAGATTGTCGTCAACAAGACGAATAACGACGGACTGGTTCTGGTCGGGATGCGGCTCTTCAAACAGGCGGTAATGACCGGCAATGGCAATCAACTCGCCGTCGAACTGCACACAGGCAATCACCGCCGATTCATCGCCCTTGATACCGGCGAGCACGCGCCCTCGCAGTGCACCGTAAACATGGATATCACCGGTGGCAAGCACCTCGGCGCCGGGATTGACGGTGCCCTGAACAATCAGGTCGCCGTCAAAATACAGCTGCTGGCCGGAACGGATATTGCCAACGTGCACCTTGATGGCACGCTGCGGCAAAGGCAGTGGCGCGGATGAAACCGTGGCTGGCGCCTGCTGTGCATCCTCAGCCGGACTTGCGTCTGCCTGTTCAGCCTGTACAGACGCCAGATTGCGCCTGATGTTGCCCTTGCCGAGATCGGCCAGCTGCAGATCTGCCAGTTGCGAACTCCACTCCGGCCCGACATTGCGCACGGCAACAATCAGCAAACCGCAATCAAGACACAGCTGGCGCAGCCCGGCGAGCGGCATATCCTCACAATCCAGCCCGCTCAAATCCAGCACGCAGGGCAGGTTATTGAACAGCGCAGGCGCTTCCAGCTGTTTCTGTTGCAGGGTGTTGCGCACATCGTCCAGCGACATATTGCTGAACGCCAGGGTCGTCAGTGGCACCAGGGCGGCTTTCAGGGTCAGGGCTTGTTGAGCCGGGCTGGCGTCTTGCTGTGCCTCGCCAGTCTCTTCTTGAATCAGTGCAGCCTCATCCATCAGTTGACCTGCTGCTTGAATTGCAGGGGAAAATGCTCAAACTCGATCCCGCTCAACCCCTCGGCCAACACCCGCCGCAGGTTGTGGTGATTGTCGGCATCAGGGGTAGCCAGCACATCGCGATGGTGTTCGCCAAAGCAGCGCAGCACCTGTTGCGAACTGAAGTCCAGCAGGCTGGCCATGGCAAACACCTTGCAGCTGCCCTGATTCTGTTCACTGCTGTTGCTCACAGCGCCGTTGCGGAAGGCGCTGGGGGTAAAGTCGAACCAGCGGGCAATAAAGGCCAGGGTGTCGGCGAACAGGTGCTGATCGCTGTCGATTGACTGCAGGAATGCATTTTTTTCCAGATTGAAGTCACTCACAGGGGTTTCCGTTGTCTACAGCTAGTGTTTAGGGCTTGAAACGTTTCACAGGTCAGGAAATCCGCAGATGTGGATTTGCAAAAGGTGCGAAGGCTACCATTTAGGCCCAGCCCTGTCATGGGGATTGACAGCAGATTGGGGATTTTGATCCTGCCCCCAGTGTTTTTCTGCCAAGGACAACAGCCCTGTTGCGCTACCCGGCGATAACGGCATGCCCCAACTACAGTAAACTCAGGGCTTGCACATACTGGCAGTATTGAGAAGCAAGGTGACCACATTGTTACTGAACAGTTTGTTACTGAATTGTGATCTGGGCGAATACAGCCCTGAATCCGTCGGCGCCAGCTACTCAAGCCCCGACAACGCGGTAATGCCCCATATCGACCAGGCCAATATCGCCTGCGGCATGCACGCGGGCACACCGCTCACCATGCGCCACACCCTGGCGCTGGCCAGGCACTTTGGCGTTGCTGTAGGCGCCCATCCCGGTTACGCGGATCAGGCCAACTTTGGCCGCCTGACCATCGCTCATACCCCCGAAGAGCTGGTATCGCTCATCCACTACCAGGTGTCGGCACTGTCCGGGATGGCGGCATCGATGGGTTTGAGCGTCGACTATGTAAAACCCCACGGCGCGCTCTACAACGACATGATGGCCAATGCCGATATTCGCCAGACCGTGATGGCTGCCATCGCCGAGTTGCGCGGCAGTCGCAGGCTGATGCTGCTGGCCACGGCGGAGGCTGACCAGCACCGGGAGGAAGCCCGCTTTCACGGCATCGAACTGATATTCGAAACCTTTGCCGACCGCTGTTATGGCGACAACGGCCAGCTCCTGCCCCGGACCCAGCCCGGTGCAGTCCACAGCAGGGAGCGCATGCTCGACCAAGTGCGCCAGTTGCGTGATGATCATTCGGTCACTGCCCAAAGCGGCAGAGTTATCCCCATCAGCGCCGACACCCTGTGCGTACACGGCGACAATCCCCAGGCGGTGGCCGATATTCGCACCATCCGCGCTCTGCTCAGGGGAGAACAGCCTTGAGCGGGATAAAACAGCCTTGAGCCGGAGCAAGCAGCCATGAGCGTGGTAAAACAGCCATGAGCCAGAATAAAAAACCATGAGAATCGCGATCGCCGGGGAAAATGCCCTGCTGATCCACTTTGGCACCCGGATCGACCCGGATACCGCTACCCTGGTCCAGCAATCCACCCGCACCCTGCAAGCGGCCCTCGGCGACTGCCTGCTGGACCTGGTGCCCAGCTACGCCTCGCTGCTGGTGCTCTACGATCCAGCCCGCACCACAGCTCATCAATTGCGGCGGCGCATCAGGCAACTGCTGGGCCAGGCCGAGAGTGACCCGCACGCCCTGGCTCCACCCGCCACCATTGAACTGCCAGTCTATTACAGCCTCGAGTCCGGCCCCGACCTGGAACGCATCGCCAGCCACAACGGCCTCGGCATAGAGGATGTGATTCGCCTGCACAGCAGCGGGGACTACCGGGTTTACGCCCTGGGTTTTGCGCCAGGCTTTGCCTATCTGGGCGAAGTGGACAGGCGCATCGCCATGGCCCGCCATGCCACCCC
>LADM01000101.1 GCA_000961645.1 Gammaproteobacteria bacterium BRH_c0
CAGGGAGGCCAGCATGATCACCAGCGCAAAATCCACAGAGGGTTCAGCGGGAGCCACCTGGAATTCGGCAAACAATCCCGTGCCGATGCCGACGATCACCGCCAACACCAGCACCTTGACGCCGGAGGACACCACATTGCCCAGGACTTTTTCGGCGAGAAAGGCAGTCTTGTTCCACAACGCGAAGGGCACCAACACAAACCCGGCCAGGGTGGTCAGCTTGAACTCGATAAGGGTGATAAAGAGCTGGATCGCCAACACAAAGAAAGTCAGTATCACCACCAGCCAGGCCAGGAACAGCACCACGATGGGCGTGATATTGACGAACACTTCCGGGAAACCACTCATCTCGCTGATTTGCTCCAAAATAGGCGCGCCGGCATCCACACCCACCTTGGCCAACCGGCCCGGTTGCAGGAATTCCGCAGCCGTCATGCCAGTGCCAGACGCCATCAGCCCAAGTCCGGCGAAGGATCGGAACACGATACCCGCCAGCGTATTGAAGTTGCCGATAATGTAGGCAAAAGCCCCGACGTAGAGCACCTTGCGAATCAGGCGAACCAGCACGTCATCGGCCTGCCCAGTGGCATGGCTCAGCGCCCAGAACAGTCCTGCGATGGTCATGTCTATCACCACCAGGGTGGCGGTCAGGAACGCCACTTCACTACCCAGCAATCCGAAACCCGAATCAATGTAGGTGGAGAAGACATTGAGGAAACGGTCGATTACCGCGACATCATCCATGGCCACCTCCCAACCGCATCATGGCCGCACCTCAGTTGCCGTAGAACGACACGGTGTGCGGGGTATAGGGTGTCCCCTCGCCCAGAAAGCGCCTGGTCACTTCCCGGCCGCGTTCGGTAGCTGCTGCCTGGCGAGCCAACTCCAGGGACGCGGCCCGATCCTGCGTCAACCGCAGTTGCTGGGACTGCATGGACTGCTTGGCCTGTAACGCGAGCAGTTGGTTTGTGGCCTGCATCGCCTGCAGGGCACCGTTGGCTGATTGACTCTGACTCACCAGATCCGTCAACACACCCTCGTCTGCAGACAGGTTCTGGGACACCTGCCCCTGCATGCGCAGCGCCGTGTGCAGACCATTGAGGGTGTGCGCCCAACGCTCGCGGGCATCCTGCGCCATGCGGTCACCGCTTACGCTAGCCGCGTATTCCTGCGGGTAGAGCCTGGCAAATTCCTGGTCAATGCGGTTTACCTCATAGGCCAAGCCCTGGGCCTCGGCAATCAGGCGCCCGGTGGTCGCCAGTGCCGAGCGCAGTCGATTCACCGAATTGAAATCAAGCCGCTCCAGATTCCGCGCCTGGTTGATCAGCATGTTCGCCTCGTTCTGCAGCTGCTGTACCTGGTTGTTGATCTGCTCCAGGGTGCGAGCGGCGGTCAGTATGTTCTGCGCCAGGTTCGAGGGGTCGAGTACAATATCGCCGACACCAAACAGGGCCTGGGCAGGCTGGGCGACGGTGAAGCCAATGGCGCTGGCCAGCGCCACCACGCGAAAACGGGATACCAACGTGCGTTTACGGTTCATGACGTTTCCTCCTGGGAAGTTCATCCAGAGATGTTCCTGCGGGTGAGTGTTGATCAAGCAATTGCGCCGCCCAATCGAGGCCGCGATGGCGCAGCCAGGCGGCGGCAAACTCAGATACCGGCATCGAGGCCAGCAGCGCATCCATCTCGCGCTGATCCTCGGGCGTCGAGGCGCCGGCAAAGGCGAGCGCCACCGGCCCCAGATCCAGGTCGAACAGACGATTGCCGAGACGTGACTGGTAGTAGTAATCGCGCTTGGGCTCGGCGGTGGCGACAATCTCGATCTGCCGGCTATTGAGCCCGAAGCCTTCATAGATGGAGCGAATCTGTGGCTCGGTGGCCTGGGGGTTGGGCAGGAAAATGCGGCTTGCGCAACTTTCAATAATCGCCGACGCGATGCTGGAACCCTGGATATCCGCCAGCGACTGGGTGGCGAAAATCACGCTGACGTTCTTCTTGCGCAGGGTCTTCAGCCACTGGCGGATGCGCGCCGCGAACACCGGGTCGTCGAGAAATAGCCAGGCTTCATCCAATATCAGAAGCGTCGGCGCCCCGTCGAAACGTTCATCGAAGCGTGCGAACAACACTCCGAGTACGGCCAGCACCGCCGCGCGGCTGGCCATCAGTTCCTCCATCTCGAAGCACTGCACATCGGCTGTGCCCAGGCGGTCATGCTCTGCATCCAGCAGTTTGCCGTGGGCACCACCCAGCAGGTATGGCGCCAGCGCCTGGCGCAGTGCATTGTCCTGCAGCAGGACGGAAAATCCCGTCAAGGTGCGCTGTTCCACCGGCGCACCTGCCAGGCTTTCCAACGCCGACCAGATCGCCGCTTTTTCATCGGGGCCAAGGGTTACCCCTTCCTGCCGTATCCGCCCTTCCAGCCATTCCGCCGCCCAGGCGCGGCGTTCCTCCCGGTCGATACCGGCCAGAGGCTGAAAGGCTATCTCGCCTTCCGCACCCAGGTCGTAGTGCTCGCCACCGAGCCCCAGAATTGTCGCGCGCAGAGAACGCCCCATGTCGAAAGCGAAAATCCGCGAGCCCGGATAGCGACGAAACTGCAGGGCCACCGTGGCCAGCAGCACCGACTTGCCCATGCCGGTGGGCCCCACCACCAGGGTATGACCGACATCACCGATATGGGTGACCAGCCGGAACGGCGTGGCACCATCGGTGCGGGTGACAACCAACGGCGGGCCGTCCAGATGAGCATTCTTCGTCGGCCCCGCCCAAACCGCCGACACCGGCAGCAGGTGGGCCAGATTCAGTGTGGATACGATGGGCTGGCGCACATTGGCGTAGGCATTGCCCGGGATCGAGGACAGCCACGCCTCCACGGCATTGATTGTCTCGGGGATGGTGACAAAACCCCGTCCCTGGATGACCCGTTCCACCTCGCGCAGCTTCTCATCGGCAATATCCGGGTTCTCGTCCAGCACTGTCACTGTAGCGGTCACATAACCAAAGGCCACTTGGTCACTGCCCAGTTCCTGCAGGGCGACGTCGGCGTCCCCTGCCTTGTTCGAGGCATCGGTATCCACCAGCGGGCTTTCCTGCTGGAACAGGGTCTCCCGCAATAGCGCCGCCACGTTCTTGCGCTTGGCAAACCACTGCCGGCGCAACCGCCCCAGCTCCCGTTCCGCTTCCGCCTTGTCCAGGCACAGAAAACGCGTACTACAGCGATAGCCAAAACCCAACCGGTTCAGGTCATCCAGAATCCCCGGCCAGGTCGATGTGGGAAAACCCCGCACCGAGGCAACCCGCAGGTGAGCCTCCCCCAGTATCGGCGCCAAGCCGCCGGTCAACGGGCTGTCGGCCAACAAAGCGTCAAGATGGAACGGTGTCTCCGGTACCGCCACTGGATGACGGCGAGTGGAAACGGTGCCGTGCAAATAGGTCAGCGTCTCGCTGTCATCCAGCCAGGCCAGTTCCGGCATCACGCCATCGAGCAGATCGAACACGCGGTCCGTCTCCGCCATAAAGGCATCCAGACGCTCACGCCAGTTCGCCCCCTGGCGAGACGTATTTTCGTACAAGAGGCTGGCCGCCCGGGCACGGGACTCTTCCGGTGGCAGGTACACCAGCGTCAGGTGATAGACGCTTTCGAAGTGACTGTGGTTTTCCTCGAAGGCCGCTCGCCTTTCCTCCTCCACCAGCCAGGAAAGCGGCTCGGGAAACTCCGACTGCGGATAGCCTGCCGCGGGCAAGCGTTCGGCTTCCACGAACAGAGCCCAGCCCGATCCCATGCGCCGTAGTGCGTTATTGAGCCGCGCCGACGTGGCGATCAGTTCACCTTGGGTGGCACTGTCCAGATCCGGCCCGCGAAAGCGCGCCGTGCGCTGGACCGAGCCGTCCTTGTTGAGCACCACTCCTCTAGCGACCAGCCCGGCCCAGGGCAACCAATCGGCCAAGATGGCAGGACGCTTGCGGTATTCGGTCAGGTTCAACATGCTCGCACCTTCCCTCCCTTACACATCCAGCAGGACTTTGTGCTTGAGATGCCGCAGGAACACCGCCATAAACTGCGGGTCGGCCTGAGCACCCCACACCGCCAGCGAATGCCCCAGCAGCCACAACACCAGGCCGGGCAACCACAGTTGCAGCCCCAATCCCACCGCAGCCGCCAGGGTGCCGTTGGCGATGGCCACGGTACGCGGCGCCCCACCCAGCAGGATCGGCTCGGTCAGCGCCCGGTGTAGCGGCACCTCGAAACCTTCGGCGAATCCGGACACTCCGTTCATGCCACCACCGCCCCGCCGGAGAAGCTGAAAAAGGACAGGAAGAACGAGGAGGCCGCAAAGGCAATGGACAGGCCAAACACGATCTGCACCAGCCGCCGAAAACCGCCGGAAGTATCACCAAAGGCCAGTGCCAACCCGGTGGCGATAATGGCGATCACCGCCACAATCCGGGCCACCGGCCCCTGGATGGAATCGAGGATGGATTGCAGCGGCCCTTCCCAGGGCATGCTGGAACCTGCGGCCTGTGCCGTTGTCGCCAGGAACAGCAACAACGCGGCAAACACCAGAGTATTCAAGCCGGAGCGTAAAACCGGATCTACAGAAATCCGCATTGGATGAACAGTGGTCATGATGATTCTCCAGATGAGGTTGAGGATGACGCGATTGAGGATGAGAGCGACGACAGGGATTCGTCGAGGTGATAACCGTTGCTGTCGAAACCGGTGACCCGGGCCACGGTGCGCACCTTGCGGGCACGACCGCGCCCCGCGATAAACACCACCACGTTCACCGCCTCGGCAATCAGCGCACGCGGCGGCGTGATGGCAACTTCCAGGATCAGTTGCTCAAGGCGAAGCAGTGCACCCTGAGCGGAACCGGCATGCACGGTGGCGATGCCGCCGGGATGGCCTGTGCCCCAGACCTTGACCAGATCCAGCGCCTCGCCGCCGCGCACCTCACCAACCACCACCCGGTCCGGGCGCAGGCGCATGGTGGCCCGCACAAGCTCAGTCATTGAAACCACGCCGGGGCGGGTGCGAAGGGGTACGTGGTCTTTTGCTACACACTGGAGTTCAACCGTATCTTCCAATACCAGCACCCGGTCATCGGTGGCCGCAATCTCCGCCAGCAGTGCATTGGCAAGCGTCGTCTTGCCAGTACTGGTACCGCCGGCCACCAGGATGTTCTGCCGCTCGCGCACCGCGGAGCGCAGGAAATTCGCCTGATCCTCTGCAAGCACTCCGTTACGCACATAGTCTTCCAGCGGAATTACCCCTACCGCGCGCTTGCGCAGGGCAAAGGCCGGGGCCGGTGAAGCAGGAGGCAGGACACCCTCGAAACGCTCGCCGGTTTCCGGCAGCTCGGCACTCAGCAGTGGCCGACCGCGATGGACTTCCACACCCACGTGAGCCGCCACCAGGCGAATGATGCGTTCGCCATCGGCGGCGGACAGCGTTTCACCGGTTGGCGCTCGCCCCGTGGACAGACGATCCACCCACAAACTGCCATCCGGGTTGAGCATTACCTCCACCACATCCGCGTCCGCTAGTGCGGCGGCGATCAACGGCCCCATGGCGGTGTGCAGCATGCGGATGCGCCGGTCGAGTGATTGTGCCGAGGATGACGATGGATGAGCCGCGTTCATGATTCGCCCTCCCCATCTGGCTGTTGATGCCGTTCGCGCTCTTGGGCCTCAACTTGGGCGGCAATCTCATCCAGCCGCCGCGTATCAGGTTCCAATTCTTCATAAACCTCCCGCACCAAACTGCGTCCACGTAAGATGTGGCGGCCCAACTGCTCAATGAACTGCTCGAAGCGCGCCCTGCCCTGGGCCCTGGCCGCCCCCTGATGTGACTCCGGCAGCGGCGTGCTCACAGTCAGGTAGTAACGCACATACAGCGCCACCGTCTCGATCAGGATGTTCTGGTCCCGTTCCAACTTCTCGAACTGGCGGGACAGGCGATCCAGCCGTTTGGCCATGGCCGCTTCGCGCTTGTCGGCGGCATCGGGCGAGAGCCAGGATGCCAATGCCGCTGCAACAATGGAGGACTTGGACACACCCTTCTTGGCGGACAACTCGTCCAGGCGTCTGGCATGGTCGCGCTCAATAAACAAATTCAATCGGTGGCGGGAATGTAGTCGGCTCATAGGGCAATTCCATCGTCGGGGTCGAGGGCGGCCTGCCGCGCCAAACGTTGCAGGCGTGGGTCAAACTTCGAGGGCAAGGGCGTGATGCCGTCCTCCTCATCCAATATCGCCATATCATTGGTGGGCGGTTTGGTTTCCGGCTCCCAGCTCACAGTCTCCGAGAGTTCCGATTGCCGCCGCGGACCGCCATCATCACTTCCCCCGGCGCTATCAACCGCGTTGGAAGCCGCAGCTGGCACCGTAGGCACTGCCAGTTCGCTCCAGTCATTGGGGCGAACCTCGGGCGCATCGACATAACGCCCTTCATCCAGAACAGGCGGCGGCACTACCCGGCGGGTAAAATTGGCATCAAGGTAATAGCGCAGCTTCTTTGCCTTGATCGGTGGTTGACCCGAAACCATGACCACTGCTTCATCCGGCGGCAGTTGCATCACCTCCCCCGGCGTCAACAATGGCCGCGCCGTCTCTTGGCGCGAGACCATCAAATGCCCCAGCCACGGCGCCAACCGGTGACCGGCGTAGTTACGTTGGGCCCGCAGTTCGGTGGCGGTGCCCAGGGTGTCGGAGATTCGCTTGGCGGTGCGCTCGTCGTTGGTGGCGAAGGTCACCCGCACATGGCAGTTGTCGAGAATGGCGTGGTTGACGCCGTAGGCCTTGTCGATCTGGTTAAGGCTCTGGGCGATCAGGAAACTGCGAATGCCGTAGCCCGCCATAAAGGCGAGCGCCGACTCGAAAAAGTCGAGCCGTCCCAGCGCGGGAAACTCGTCCAGCATCAGCAACAGCTTGTGCCGACGCTCGATGCCGTCGCTGCCATCCAGGGATTCGGTCAACCGCCGTCCGATCTGGTTGAGGATCAAGCGAATCAGCGGTTTCGTGCGGTTGATGTCCGAGGGCGGCACCACCAGGTACAGGGACACCGGGTTTTCGGCGGCGATCAAATCTGCAATACGCCAGTCGCAGCGGGAGGTCACGGCGGCCACGGTCGGGTCACGGTACAGCCCCAGGAAACTCATGGCGGTGGACAGCACACCGGAGCGCTCGTTGTCCGCCTTGTTCAGCACTTCCCGTGCCGCCGAGGCCACTACCGGATGCGGCCCGTCATCCAAATGCTTGGTAGTCATCATCCGGTGCAGTGTCACCTCGAAGGGGCAGGCCGGATCGGAGAGGAAGTTGGCGACACCGCGCAGGGATTTATCTTCTCCCGCGTAAAGCACATGCAGGATGGCGCCCACCAGCAAGGCATGGGAGGTCTTCTCCCAGTGGTTGCGACGCTCCAGTGCCCCTTCGGGGTCTACCAGGATGTCGGCAATGTTCTGCACATCGCGCACTTCATGGGCACCGCGCCGCACTTCCAACAAAGGGTTGTAGGCCGCCGAATTGGCGTCGGTGGGGTTGAACAACAAACAATGGGAAAAGCGTGCCCGCCAGCCAGCAGTCAGTTGCCAGTTCTCGCCCTTGATGTCGTGGATCACCGCCGAGGCGGGCCAGGACAACAGAGTCGGCACCACGAGACCCACCCCCTTGCCCGAGCGGGTCGGTGCGAAGGTCAATACATGTTCCGGCCCTTCGTGGCGCAGGTATTTATCGTCATGCTGGCCAAGAAAAACACCGACATCACCGATCAGCCCGGCACGGTGGATTTCCGCAGGTTCCGCCCAACGCGCCGAGCCGTAGGTGGTCACCAGTCGCGATTGCCGGGAACGCCAGATCGACATACCGATGGCGACCACCACCGCCACCAGGCCACTGGCCCCGGCGATGGCACCGCCGGTGACAAACACGCCGGGCGCATAGGCGTCGAAGAAGAACCACCAGTCGAACAAGCGCCATGGGTGGTAAACCGGTTTATCGAGCAGTTCGAACCAGGGGGCACCCAAACGAGACTGATAGCCCAGGGCGCTGGCCACCCACTGGGTGGCACCCCACACCCCGGCTATGACGATGCCGAACACCGTCAGCACCTGCCCGTAGAGTACCCCTGTCGCCCGCATATCCGCCTCCGAATTTGCCCTGGTTTCGCACGCACATGAGCGCGCCAACAGGTGTCAGATTCGGTGCTGGATCAGTGCCGGTCAAAGACTGTTATCGGCACAATACTGAAGGGAAATGCAAGATTGCCAGGCAGGGGGACCACTGTAAAAACACCGCAAATAACAGCGTATTCCAGCAACGCGAGTAATCCAGCGAAATTTTTCAACCAGTCGGCATTAAAACGCTGGCTTTTCCTTCGGCGGCGTATACGGCACTTCGCCATCACCAAGAAACGCCTTGTTGGTGGCCTCGGCTACTATGTTGCACAGTTTGTCGCCCAACTCCGCACGATTGAGCCGACACTGCTCACGTAG
This sequence comes from Gammaproteobacteria bacterium BRH_c0, assembly GCA_000961645.1. Lineage (GTDB taxonomy): Bacteria > Pseudomonadota > Gammaproteobacteria > Pseudomonadales > Porticoccaceae > NAT127. Next base: position 8,492 of record LADM01000101.1, read on the forward strand.
CTCCTTGCGCCGCACGGGATCGGCCAGCAGCGATTCCACGGTATCAGTGAGAGGAGCTTCAACGGAGGGCTTTTCAGTCGAAGCGGGCTTCTCGCCGCAGGCACTCAACAAAGCAACAACCAGCAGTATGCTTAAACGTTTCATGATCAATTTTCTCCCTTGGTATCAGATGTGAACGAGTCTCCTTCGTGCGAGGAGTCGCCGCTTATCGGAGTGACGCGCCCGATAAATCTTCGAAGGGTTTCGGATGGCTCGGCATCCCGCCGCAACAACCAGGTTGTCAGCACCTGTGATCGTCCCGCCAAGGGCCGGGCCACCACGTCCTCTCGACGGGACGCCTCCAAGTGAGAAGCGCCCACCAGTGCCAGCGCATAACCCGCCGCCACCAGCGTCAGCATCAGGTCGTGGGAGGAAACCTGCTCCACCACCAAAGGTTCTCGGTCCGCGCTGCGCAGGATACGACGGATCTGATGGCAGTGGCCTTCGCATGACTGGGGATCGCAGGCGACCAGCGGATAGCGTAATAATTCATCCAATGGAATTCTCTGGTAGGTCAAAAGCGGATGCCGTGCTGGCACAGCGACAACCAACGGATCACTCCAGGCAGGCACCGCCACAATGCCATCCCCCACCTCGGCGGACTGGGCAAAACCCACGTCATAGAGGTCGTCATGCAGTCCCTTGAGTTGCTGTCCCAGCGGCACTTCGAACAGGCGAATATCGACTTCCGGCTCCTCCTCGCGACACTGGGCCAATAATGCCGTGAGACGCGGAGGCGTGATGCCGTCGGAAAGCGCCACGCGCAGCTGGTCATGGAAGCCTGCGGCGGCAGCTTGCACGCTGCCCCGAGCCTGATCCAGGGCGGTGAAGATACGTGGCACATGCTCCAGGAAAAGCTGTCCGGCGCGGGTCAACCTCGTACTGCGTGTCGTCCGATTGAACAGGCGAACCCCCAAGTCTTCCTCCAGCTCCTTTATCGCCCGAGACAGGGGTGACTGTTCGATGTGCAGGCGTTCCGCCGCACGGGCGAAATGCAATTCTTCAGCGACAGCGAGAAAGCAGCGTAAATGGCGTAGCTCCATGCTTGTGACTCCATAATTTCACGGTTCCTGGGGGCCAGGTTTGCTCTTTCTGACAACTCCAATCAAACAGATTCGAAATTGTTTCTACGACTTCCGTTGTGTTGCTGTAAAGATCGGAAGGCAACTACTGTCCCTCCAATCACCTCGCGAAACGGCTTCCTTTTCGCAGCATGCGGTGACATGTTTACTTTCATAAATGATATGTTATATCATTTCATTATTGCAGTCCATTTATCGAATCAGCTCCCGCTTCGCAAAGCCCCCCTAAGGATGGAACCCGTGAAAAAATGTAAAAACAACGCAGCAATACAGGTGGCGATCATTATGGCCACTCTTCCTGTCTCGGCTACTGCATTGGGCGAGACCGAGCGCGAGGCACCCAGAAAACAGCTGGAACACATCGTGGTTACAGCCACCCGAACCGACATAGAAAAAAAGAACGCGCCGACCGGTTATAGCGAAGTAAGCCGTAGCGACATCGACCGAAAAATGGCAAGTACCCTGGCAGAGATGGTCCAAGACGTTCCCGGGGTTGCCCTGGATAATGAAATGGACGGCCGCAGCCAGATTCGCATCCGCGGCTTTACCCCCTCCCAGACCCTTATCCTGATCAACGGCCGGCGCATCAATAACACCGATGTGCTCCAGGGCCACAGTGATTTTCGCATGACCCAGATCCCCACTGCCGCCATTGAGCGAGTGGAGGTGGTGCGCGGCCCCACATCTTCACTCTACGGCGCGGATGCATTGGGCGGCGTGGTCAATGCCATTCTGCGTCCACCCTCGGATACCTGGGCTGGGAGGGTCCAGGCCCGTACGGGGATAGTGGACAACGACGACAACGCCCAGGAGAACGGGTTGTCCCTGTATAGCGCGGGCCCTGTCACCAGCACCATCGGCGCCCTGCTGAGTGTTGATGTGATCGATCGCGATGGCACCCTTAATCCGGACGAACCCGGTGTCGACGAAATTGAAGGACGGGACTCCCTCAACGGACTCGGCAGCCTGTTCTACCGCCCATCGGAGAGTCACGAATTCGAGCTGTTCTTCATGGGCAGTGACGACCAACGACGGGCGAGGCAAGGCGCCAGCGCCACCCGCGCCGTGGATATCTTCCGTTATAGCAGTGGTGTTCGTTATGACTATAGCGGTAGCCAGTGGACCAGCCGGTTTGATGTCTACCGTTCCCGCAGTGAAACCGAGTCATTGCACCTGGGCAGGGAAGAACAGCATACCGACGACATTGTGGACCTGAGCAGTTCCTGGCAGTGGTCGGCAAACCATGTTCTCACCCTCGGTGCCGATTACCGCGAGGAGCATTTCTGGCGGAGAACTCACGGCACCCTGGAGAACGACGACACGGTGGAACACAGTGGGGCGTTGATCCAGCATCGCAGTAACCTGTTGGATGATCGCCTGATTGTCACGCTGGGCACGCGCTTCGACGATCACACCAACTACACCGGTGAGATCAGCCCCCGGGCCGGTGTTGTATTTGCTCTGTCTGACAACACCCGCCTCAAGGCGGACTACGGCCAAGGCTTTTCCGCGCCGGATCTGCGCCGTTCCGATGCGGACTACGATTTCACCTTTACCACCATCCCGCTGCGCATCCTCGGCAATGCCGACCTTGAACCCGAGCGCAGCGAAAGCTTCAGTGTCGCTCTGGAACACGAAACCGATCAGGTTCAAACATCAATCACTCTGTTTCGCAATGACATAACCGACCTGATTGACCTGCGCTGCATTGAGCATTGCCCGCCCGGCGATCCGCCACCGGGAGAAAACGAGGTGCGCATCTACACCAATGTGGATTCGGCTATCACCCAGGGCGTGGAGCTTGCCTACAGCCAGCAACTGACGCCAGTTGCCAGTGTGCACGCAAACTATACGTACCTGGATACGGAGAACGAACAAACCGGAGAAGCATTGGAAAAGCGCCCCCGGGAACGGATGAATCTTTCGCTCATCCTATCGCCCTGGCACCAGGGCGAGTTGAATCTGCGCAGTGAATATACCGGCCCGCAGTTACGCGGCGATGAATGGACCCAGGACTACACCCTGTTCCATCTCGGGGTCACCCAGCGATTGGGCACACAGTGGCAACTGCGCGGTGGCGTCAACAACCTCACCGACCAGCGATTGGCCGACATCGACGACAACTACACCAATGAAATTCGCGGCCGTTATTACTACCTGGCCGTGGACTGGGAGTTTTAACGATGACAGCCGTCCGCCTTTTATGGCCAGTACTACTGATCGCGCTACTGTCTACCCATTCTCTTCGGGCAGAGCCGGAGCACACGCCAGACCTGCTGTTTCTCGCCAACGAGACGGTGATGCCCGGCATGCTGACCACCTTGCGACAGATCGGCGCCGCGCACGCTGTCAATGTCAGTACGTTTCACATTGAACGGCTTAAAGGCGCGTCCCGAAACGTTCCGACAACGGCCAAACTCGCCGTTATTTTTGCCCCCAGCCACGCCCTGCCCGCCAGTGAACACCTCGCCGAACTGCGCCGCGAACTTGTGGCCAACGGCACGCCGCTGCTGGTGGTGCACCGGGGCCAACTGGAGACAGAACGCATCGCAGTCGATCTGGCCCAGCCCATCGCCAGCTATCTATCCGAAGGGGGCAACACCAACCTTGAGGCACTGTTCCAGTACCTGACCGGACCCTTGTGGGGGCAACACAAGCGCACCGCGCCCGCCCCCATCCACTACCCGGAGCAGGGTTTTTATCACCCCAAAGCCCCACAACAGGTCTTTACCGATCTCGCGGCATACCGGACGTGGTATGGCGAATTTGGCGACCGCCCGGTGATCGCCATTGCCATCCACGACAGCTACCTGCGCGACACCATGACCGCCTGGATCGATGCGGCCATTGCCAGTATCGAAGCGGCCGGCGCGGTTCCCCTGCCCTTTTACACACCCGTTCAGGGAAGCGGTCATATCACCACCCTGCTGGCTCCCGGCGGGAAATCGGTTGCCGATGCACTACTGTTTTTCAGGGTTTCTCTCAACCCACAGGGGCGGGCCGAAGACTTTGCCAATCTGGGCGTACCGGTGCTGCAGGGCCTGATTTACCGGGATGGCGACGAAGCCCAATGGCGGGCGGACGAAGTCGGCTTTCCCCGCGGCAGCACCCCCTTCTACTTCACCATGGCGGAAATGGCCGGGGTGACCGATCCTACCGTGGTGGCCGCAGAACGCCGTAGCGACCAGCAGATTGTCGCCGTCCAACCCGAGCTGGATATTCTGGTACAGCGCACGCTGAATACTGTGGCACTGCAAAAGCTGCCCAATCGCGAGAAAAACCTGGGCATTTATATTTATAACTACCCCCAGGGCGACACCAACATCTCCGCGTCAAACCTGAATGTACCAGCCAGCCTTCAGGCCACTTTTGAGGATCTGGCCCAGGCAGGTTACCAACTGGAGGTGCCCTCGCTGGAGCGTATCACCGAGGCCGGCAAGCAACTGGTCGGGGCCTACTACCACAACGCGGATCGCGAGGCGCTGCTGGCGTCGGATCTGGCCACCCTTTTTCCTCTGGATGACTACAAGGCGTGGCTGGCAGGCAAGGGCGACGCCTTTCGCCAGCGGGTCGATGCCGAATGGGGCGCGCCGGAACAGGCGCCCACCCTGGTGGAGCGCGACGGCAAACACTACTTTGTGATTCCCCGGCTACAGCTCGGCAACGTGGCACTGTTACCCCAACCCTCCCGTGCATTGAAGGACGACCCCGAGCGACAGAACGCCTATCACGACACCGATCTGCCCTTCAGCCACGATTACCTGGCCAGCTACGCCTGGCTGCATCGGGCTCACCGCGCCCATGCGCTGATTCACTTCGGCACCCATGGTTCGGCTGAATTCGGCCAGGGCAAGGCCCGGGGGCTGGCCCATGACGACGCGCCCCACGCCGCACTCGGCGAGTTGCCGCATATCTACCCCTATATCGTCGACAATCTGGCCGAGTCGACCCTGGCCAAGCGCCGCATGCGGGCCACCATCATCTCTCACCAGACACCGCCCTTCGCCCCCGCCGCTCTGTACCACGAGTTGGTGGATCTGCACGACTTAACCCACGACTGGATGTCCATGGACGACGGCGCGGCGCGGGAAAACGTACGCCAGCAGATCGTTGCGGCGAGCCAAGCGCTGTCACTGCACGCCGACCTGGGTTTCGAGCAGCCTCCCACTGCGGCCAACTTCAAGGACTATCTTCAAGCACTGCACCACTACATCCACGCCATGGCCCAGCAGAGTGAGCCCATCGGCCTGCACACGCTGGGGCGGGCCGGTGATGACCAGCACCTGTTGTCCACGGTCATGCAAATGCTGGGTGAGGACTTCTACCGCCTCACCACGGACACACCGGAGGAAATCTTCGTCGGTGACTACGAAACTGCCGTCACGGAGTCCGCGCCCTACAAATTATTGCAACAGCATCTGCTGGACGGTGCACCCACAACTGAACTGCCCGCCGCCTTGCAGCGACAACTGGAAACAGGCAAACGCTTTCTGGCGGCACTGCGAGACCAGCAGGAAACCAGCGCCCTGCTGCGCGCCCTGGAGGGGCGCTATATCGAGCCTTCGGTGGGCGGTGATCCGTTGCGCAACCCGGACTCCCTGCCCACCGGCCGCAATCTCTACGGCTTCGATCCCTCACGGGTGCCCACCCGCGCCGCCTACGAGGCCGGTCAGGAACTACTGCAAACCCTGATCGACCAACACATCGACAAACATGGTCAACCGCCACGACGGCTGGCCTTCACCCTCTGGTCAATCGAGGTCATGCGGCACCACGGTGTTATCGAGGGCCAGGTGCTGGCGGCACTCGGCGTCAAACCCGTCTGGAATGAGCGCGGGCGTCTGGAAGATGTCGAGCTGATTCCCCGGAAAGCACTGGGCCGACCGCGTATCGACGTGGTGCTACAGGCCAGCGGTCTGTATCGGGACGCCTTTGCCGGCACTCTGGAACTGCTGGCCAGGGCCGCCGCACTGGCCGCTGAACAGTCGGAGCAGGATAACCCGGTACGAGTTTTGACATTGGAGCTGGAGCAGCAACTGCGGCAAGCAGGGCTGGACGCCACCGCTGTACAACGCCTGAGCCGAACCCGTGCCTTTTCCGCTGCACCCGGCCAGTATGGGCTGGGATTGGACGACGCGGTGGCCAATGTCGACGCCTGGGCCGATGGCCAGCAACTGGACGACGAGCATCTGGGCCGGGTCTTCCTGGATCGTTTGCAGCATGCCTACGGCCCCGATCCTGAGCACTGGGGGGAAACCATCCCCGACATCAACCTCTTCGAACGCCAGTTGGCCAGTGTCGAGGCCACCGTCTTTGCCCGCAGCTCCAACCTCTACGGCCTGCTCTCCTCGGACGATCCATTCCAGTATCTGGGCGGCCTGTCCCTGGGCATCAAGATTGCTGGCGGGCAACGCCCGGACCTGTATATCAGTAATCTGCGCGACCCCCGGCAGAGCCGTATGGAAGCGGCGGACCAGTTCATGGCCCGGGAAATCCGCACCCGCTACCACCATCCCCGCTGGCTGCAAAGTATGGTGGATGAAGGTTACTCGGGCACCACGGTGCTACAGGGCACCGTCGAGAATCTCTGGGGCTGGCAGGCACTGGCTCCCGACATGGTAAGGGACGATCAGTGGCAGCGCTTCTTCGAAATCTATGCCCAGGATGCCTACGAACTGGGCCTGGAAGAATGGTTCGAAACCCACAACCCCCAATCGCTAACCCGCATCATGGAACGCATGTTGGATGCCGTTCGCACCGGCCACTGGCAGGCCAGCGAGGAAACCCGCAAGGCCCTGCTGGAACAGTACCGGGACTGGTCGGCGAAACATGGCGAAGGCGACCCCAGCGAGCAACGCCGCCAGTTTGTCAGTGAGGCACTGGCCGGGTTTGGTCTGGATGGCCCCACCGTCAATGTCGCGACCGGAAGCGCCGGCGCGGAAACCGTGCGCGGCCAGATCATGACCCCACAACCGGTGGCCGCCAGCAATCCCAACTGGCAGCCACTGCTGTTTATCGGCGCCCTCTTGCTGATTTTCACCTCCGGTGCCTGGCGACAGTATCGCCGCGCCGGAACACCGATTGATGAAAAGGAGATCACCCCATGACCGCACTGGAAACCACTATGTATGAACTGGGCCGGCTATTCCTTATGCCCATCCTGGTCATTATCCTGGCACTTTTTGCCTACGCGTTTTTTACCCTCGGGAGCTTCGCCCTGGAAGCCTGGCAGCGCCGCCGTCAAACGGCGCCCTGCCCTTTGCGCGCCCATCGTGCACAACACGGCAGTGACAGTGAAGAGTTGGAGCTGCTGATTCTTCATCGTCTGGAACCTCTCAGAGTCACCTCCCGCACCGCCCCCATGCTGGGGCTGGTCGCGACCATGATCCCGCTGGGACCAGCCCTGCTGGCACTGGGTGATGGCGACCTCTCCCGCGTTGGCGAACAACTGGTGGTGGCATTCGCCGCCGTCATTCTGGCCCTGATCACCGCCTCGATTACCTACTGGATACTCACCGTGCGCCGCCGCTGGTTGCTGGGAGCCCTGAAACAGGTGGAGCGGGAGATGGCCGGATGAGACGCTTTCTGGATGGCGATGATCACGACGACCCTATGCTGTCGGTAGTGAATGTGATCGACGTGTTTCTGGTGATCGTGGTGATGCTGTTGATCATGGTCGCCCGTAGCAATGTCAATGCGCAGCAAAGCAGTCATTCGGAATCCGCAGGGACTGCGGTGCCCGACAATATCACCACGCTGGAACGCTTCGAAACCAACGGTGAAATGGGTGAAGGCGCCGGGGTGAAGGCGGGCACCACCTACCGGCTGGATGACGGCACCCTGGTGTTTGTGCCGGAATCGGGGACAGCGCCATGACCGAGCAGGAACTTCTAAAGGCGTCTCCGGCGGCTTACATGAACATCAAACAGCGGGCGTTTTTCCGGGAACGCCTTCAGGTGCTGCGGCAACACAGCCTGCAAACCATTGAAGCAGAGCAGCGTCGACTGGGTGAGCGTCCGGAACTCAACGATGAAGCGGACCTAGCCCAGTATGAAGAAACCTCCCGCATGGCCCTGCGTGTCATCGAACGGGAAACAAGACTGTTACGCAAAATCGACAAAGCCCTGGAGCGTATGCGCACCGGAAACTATGGCTACTGCCTCGAAAGCGGCGAGCCGATCGGCATTGCCCGGCTATTGATACGACCCACCGCCGAATATTGCGCGGACGTTAAAACCCAAATGGAAGAGAGGGAAAAACACTATGGCAAACGCCGCTAAGCAACTCCCGGTCACCGTCCTGTCCGGTTTCCTCGGCGCCGGTAAGACCACTGTTCTAAGCCACGTTCTTAACAATCGTGAAGGCCGCCGGGTGGCGGTGATCGTCAACGACATGAGCGAAATCAATATCGACGCCAGCGCCTTGCAGAACGAGGTGCAACTGAACCGCAGCGAGGAAAAACTGGTGGAAATGAGCAACGGCTGCATCTGCTGCACCCTGCGCGAAGATCTGCTGCTGGAAGTTCGCCGCCTGGCCAGCGAGGGACGCTTTGATTATCTGCTGATCGAATCCACCGGTATCTCCGAGCCCCTGCCGGTCGCGGAAACCTTCACCTTTGCCGATGAGGACGGTACCAGTCTGTCAGATGTAGCCACCCTCGACACCATGGTTACGGTGGTCGATGCAGTGAACTTTCTTGCCGATTACGACGAGGCCAAATACCTGCAGGAAACGGGCGAGCACCTGGGCGAAGAAGACCAGCGCAGCGTGGCTGACCTGCTGGTGGATCAGGTGGAATTCGCCGACGTCATCCTGATCAGTAAAGCCGATCTGGTGGACGAGGCCACAGTAAAGCGCCTGATCGCGGTGCTGCAAACCCTCAATACCGAGGCAGACATTGTGCCCATACGCAACGGACAGGTGAATATCGACAAAGTACTCGGCACCGGCAAGTTCAGTTTCGAGCGCGCCCAGCAGGCCCCCGGTTGGCTCAAGGAAATGCGCGGCGAACATGTGCCGGAAACCGAGGAATACGGTATTGGCAGCTTTACTTACACCGCCCGCCGACCGTTTCACCCACAAAAGTTCCACGACTTCCTGCACGGCCGGGATATCCAGGGCAAGCTGATTCGCTCCAAGGGCTACTTCTGGCTGGCCAGCCGCCCGGAGTTTGCCGGACAGTGGAGCCAGGCCGGCGGCATGGCCCGCTACGGCTTTGCCGGCATGTTCTGGAAGGCGGTTCCCCGGGAGCGCTGGCCCGAGGATGAGGACTACCTGGCCTCCATCAAAAGCCAATGGCAGGAGCCCTTTGGCGATATGCGCCAGGAACTGGTGTTTATCGGCCAGAACCTGGATCGGGAACAATTTACCCGCGCGCTGGACAACTGCCTGCTCAGTGAAGAGGAAGTGCTGGCTGGGCGTGACTATTGGCAGGCGCTCCCCGACCCCTTCCCGGCCTGGGAGGCTGAGGCATGACCGCAGCCCTGTCAATAAACACGCCTAATGGGCATCACGCCCTACTTGGCAGCGCTCCGGATGCGCTGGCAGGCATCTACCAGGATCACGTCAACATGGCCGTCTGGGAGCGCCAACCCAGCGCTTCCCTGACCATGGAATGCCAGGCACTGCTTGCGGAAAAGGGATTCACTGGTCATCGACTAACACTGTCTGCCAACAAATTGCGTCATCTGGATGATGCCCTTCCCGACCTCATACCATATCCGCACCTGAAAGCGGATATCCGCCTGCTGGCGGAGATGTTCAGCTGCCTTTTCGGACTCCGGACTATCGGCCTGCGCCTGACTCCGCTGACCGGCAGCATGTGCCCCAGATTCCATGTCGACCGGGTGCCCTGCCGCCTGATCACCACCTATGTGGGCACCGGCACCGAGTGGCTGCCCCACGACCTTGTGGATCGCAGCAAGCTCGGTGTCGGCAGCAACGGGTTGAGTGATGCACAAAGCGGCTTGTATTCGTCGCCGCAGGCAATTCAGACACTGCATCCCGGGGATGTGGCACTGCTCAAGGGCGAAGCCTGGGAGGGCAACGAGGGTGCCGGTCTTGTCCACCGCTCCCCCACTGTCGAACCCGACCAGCAGCGACTGCTGCTGACACTGGATTTCATAGAGTCCGCCGGATCGGAAATGTCCACACCAGACGACAGTGACAGCATTCCCCCGGTTAGCTTGGACAGCGAAACTGTCGATTAACCCATACATCATGAGGACAATGCGATGATCACCTACCGCCTCCCCGTGCTGGCCATGCTGTTTATATTGTCGGTTTGCAGCCCTGTCGGGGCCCAGGATCATCATGAGGAAAAGCACCACCATAAGGAGCAGACCCAGGGAAGTCGGGGAACAGACACTGGCAGGCGTCAGGAGGCTCATGTCCACGGCATCGCAGAATTACTGGTGGTTCTTGAAGGAGAGCAGCTCGATATCGAGCTGCATTCCCCCGCCATGAACCTGCTGGGATTTGAGCACCGCGCCCGTACCCCCAAGCAACAGACCCTGGTGCAAAACGCCAAAAATACCCTTGCAGACACCAACAATCTCTTCACCCTTGGTTCGGTACAATGCCAGTTAGTTGATCTCGATGTGGATGTTAGCCGCATGCTTGATGAGGGTGTTCATCACGACACAGATCACCACGATGACGAGTCCCACCATGAAGAGCACGACGCGAATCATCGTGATAGGCAAGAAGAGCATGGCCACAGCGATATCGAAGCCCGTTACCGCTACCGCTGCGAGCAACCGAGTACATTAGATTCACTGACGACATCGATTCCCGTTGCATTCCCGGGCATTGAGTCCCTGCAGGTGCAGTGGATCATCAATGGTCGACAGGGCGCGGCAACACTGGATAATAGCCGGCGCCACCTCAATTTTAAGTAATAGCCCGCAGGTAATGATTTATGACCAATATCACCCACATCCTCAGCCATGCCGAGGCTAGTTGTCAGGCCAGTGGAGCCAGACTGACGGAAAAACGCAAACGGATACTGACCGGCTTACTCAAGTCGCAAAAAGCCCAATCAGCCTATGACCTTATCGAGTACATGCAGAAGGAGTTCGACGAATCCCTGCCACCCACGACGGTTTATCGCATACTCGACTTCCTGGCCGGGGAAAACCTGGTGCACAAGCTGCACCTGGCCAATAAGTATGTTGCCTGCTCACACATCAGCTGCGATCACGCCCACGAAGTGCCGCAGTTTTTGATTTGCGATAAATGCAGCAACGTGAAGGAAATCGGCATTAAGAAGACCCTGATCAACACCCTGAAACGCAATGTAGAGGAGTCGGGCTATGTTCTCCAAAGCCCGCAACTGGAGCTGCACTGCCTGTGCCAGGACTGCGCCAGGCAGGCCGCCTGATAACCATAAAATGGAGACGATGTGAAAACTGTATCCACATATTTTGACAAGGTAGCCATTGGCCTCTCTCTGGCTTGCGCCGTGCACTGCCTGTTACTTCCCGTCGCTTTGGTCGTCCTGCCTGCCCTGGCAGCCAGCACCTTCAGCGACGAGCGCTTCCACCAGTGGATGCTGCTCGCCGTGCTGCCCACAAGCCTGATCGCCCTGACCATGGGGTGCCGGCGACACCGGCGATTGAGCGTGTTGGCCATGGGCCTGCCGGGGCTCGCCATTCTCACCCTAACGGCGTTCTTTGGCCACGATCTACTCGGTGAAAGCGGGGAGAAAATCGTCTCATTACTGGGCGCCTCGCTGATCGCCTGCGGCCATCTTCGCAACCGTACATTGTGCAAAAGCTGCTCAGCGTATTCTGATGCTTGCCTGAAGTAAGCTGGTAACAGACACGTATTAAAAACAAGGAAAGAGAATGCTTAAAGGTAAAGAGATTGCGATTCGGCCGGTCAAAAAAGCTGACTTGAATACACTGCTGACCCTGATGAATGATATGGGTTCTATCGGTAATTATCTCCCCAATACGTTCTTGTCTGAGAGCCGTTTTATTGCCGAGTATGAAGCAACAGGCATGCTGTCAGACGCCTCATCCAGATATGTCATCGTTGACACCCAGGACGAAATAATCGGCCTGACATGGTCTTTCAAATCAATCCCCTATTTCGATGCGCTTGAACTCGGTTATCGAATATTCGCTAGCCGCAACAGAAGCAAGGGCTATGCCTCTGAAGCATTGCGTTTACTTTGCCAGTATCTCTTTGAGGCAAAATCAGTGAACCGCCTGGAACTTCGCATGGCGGTGGAAAATTCCGCTTCCGAAAAAGTCGCTATAAAAGGCGGATTTTCTTTGGAGGGCACACATAGGCAAGCGGCGTTCTCCAAGGGTCGTTTATATGACATGCATACCTATGCATTGCTACGCAGTGAATGGGCCGAGAAAGCCTCTACCCACTTGTAATATTCACCGATCGACGCAAGCGCGCGGCATGTACCAGACACCGCACCACTACATTAGTACGCCGGAATCTTCCTCCATTATGCTGCAACTCAAAGCCATCCCCACCAATGTCATCACCGGTTTCCTGGGTGTGGGCAAATCCACCGCTATCCTGAACCTGCTCAGGCAAAAACCCGACAATGAGCGCTGGGCCATACTCGTCAATGAATTTGGCGAAGTGGGCATTGATGGCAGCCTGTTCACCGGGCAGAAAACGGAAGAGTCCGGCATTTTCATTCGCGAGGTCCCTGGCGGCTGTATGTGCTGTGCCGCCGGCCTGCCCATGCAGATCGCGTTGAATATGCTGCTTACCCGCGCTAAGCCGCACCGCCTGTTGATCGAACCCACCGGCCTTGGTCATCCAAAGGAAGTGCTGTCTGTGTTGGCCGCCGAACATTATCGGGAGGTGCTAGACTTGCGCGCTACGCTCACCCTGGTCGATGCGAGAAAGGTTCATGAAGAGCGCTATACCAGTCATCCGACTTTCAACCAGCAACTCGCCATTGCTGACGTCATCGTCGCCAACAAGGCGGATCAATATGACTCCGGGGACTTTCCCGCCCTGCTGGATTTTCTGGAACGAACCGTGAGTCTCGACAGCACAACCGTCTTCCAGGTGAACCAGGGCATGCTGAATATTGACTGGCTAACGGCCCCGGCAAGCCAGCACAACCACGCTCACCATCACCACACAGGGGAACAGGTCGCCTCGATACCGGAGACTCCCGAAATCCCCGAAGCAGGCTATCTGAGCATCGATAACCAAGGCGAGGGATTTTACAGCCGGGGCTGGATATTCAAACCCGAATGGATATTCGATGCACGCGAGCTATACAGCCTGCTGCTGGGCGTGAATGCGGAACGAATCAAAGGAGTATTTATTACCGACCGCGGGATTACCGCCTACAACAAGGCCGATAACGTGCTGACGGAAGCCGAATTGGACGACAGCATGGACAGCCGCATTGAATGCATCAGCAGCGACCCGCATTCCCTTGAATCTTTGGAAGATGCCCTGCTTGACTGTGTACTGACGCGATAGAGCTCATTCCGTATAGGGCTCCAGCCGGTCAACCTTGATGGTGTAGGCGGCGGTGGCCATATCGTTCTCGATTAATGTGGTGCTCAGTGTGCCTGATAGCCAGAACGGCTCATATAATGAGTCCAGTTTGAAACCCTTGTCATACTCCGCATAGACAATCTGGTTGGGAGGTGGTGGCGGCACATGAATACAGGCACCGAAGTATGGCACCAGAAAAAACTTGGTGACCTGCTGCTGACCGTCGCCAAATTGCTGACCTCCTCCAAATTCCAGGGGCACAATAAAACCCGGAAGGCGTATGGCCTGACCGTCGAATGACGGCACAACCCGGGTCGATACCAGTGCCTGCTGGTAGCGGCTGTCGCTGGCCTGCTCTATCGCCAATTGCATTTGACTGGCAATCTGGTCCTCGACGGAGCCATCTGGAATGTCGCTCAAGTACTCCGGGGGGTTCAGGAGCGCGTCGAGGTCATCTTTCGGCATCAGATCAGTCCACTCGATGGTTCGGTAACCATCGACCACCTGCGCCTTTTCACCGCGCTGATTGTCTACCTGGGCCTGCGCAAGAGCTGGACTTACCCAGAACCATTGCGCCAGCATCAAGGCACAGACAGCTCGGACTAAATAAGTTCGGACCAAATACAATAATTGGGAGTGCGCCAAAATGATCTCCGAGTGACAGCAAGGAATAACAGGACTGCTAAATATGATATGTTATATCATTCCTTCAATTATCATCCAGCAATAAAGAGCAGCACTTTGCTTGTATCAATACAAAATATCAGTTTTCACTACGGCAGCGCCAACATACCCGTGCTGGCAATTCCCCAGTGGTCCGTCCAATCCGGCGAGCGGGTTTTCCTGCACGGCCCATCCGGGTCGGGCAAGTCCACCCTGCTGAATTTGCTGGCGGGCATCCTGCTGCCCAATAGCGGCGCCATCGAAATTCTCGGCCAACGCCTGAACGCACTCAGCGCCAGGCGGCGCGACAAGTGGCGAGCCCGGCATATTGGCGTTGTCTTCCAGCAATTCAACCTGATCCCCTACTTCGGCGCTGTGGACAATATCAGACTGGCGGCGCACTTTGCACGCACCCCTAATGCCACCGGCCGAGCCAAAGAGTTACTGCAAGCATTGGGAATTGACGAGAACCTTCACCACCAACCCGCTTCGCAGCTCAGTATTGGCCAACAGCAACGCGTCGCCATTGCCCGGGCGCTGATCAACCAACCGGAATTGCTTATTGTGGATGAACCCACCTCGGCACTGGACACGCAGAATCGCAATGCGTTTATGACACTGCTACTGGAGCAGGCCCAGCGCAACGACACAGCGCTGATTTTCGTCAGCCATGATCTCTCCCTGGCGGGCAGGTTTTCAAGAGTCGAGGCCCTGGTGGAGATCAACCGGGCGGGAGGTCAGCACTGATGTTTTTGCGCCTTGCCCTATGCAGTCTTTGGAACCGCAAGGGCTCCGCCCTGCTCACCTTTCTGGCCATTACCGTCAGTGTTTTTGTATTGCTGGGTGTGGAGCAGATCCGCCATCAGGCGAAAAGCAGCTTTGGCAATACCGTGTCCGGTATCGACCTGATCGTCGGCGCCCGCACCGGCGATATTAATCTGCTGCTCTACTCGGTGTTCCGCCTGGGCAACGCCACCAACAATATCTCCTGGCAGAGTTATCAGCATATCGCGGACGATCCCAACGTCGCCTGGACCATTCCCATCTCCCTGGGGGATTCCCACAAGGGCTATCGGGTGATGGGAACGACCGCCGATTATTTCACCCACTTTCGCTTTGGGCAGAACAAGCGGCTGGAACTCGCCGAGGGCGCACCCTTCTCCGACCTCTTCGACGTGGTACTAGGCAGCGAAGTGGCGCGGTCACTCGGTTACAGCCTGGGCGACAAACTGGTTCTCGCCCACGGACTGGGCAGTACCAGCTTCAGCCAGCACGACGACAAACCCTTTCGGGTCGCGGGTATTCTCAAGCCCACAGGCACCCCGGTGGACCAGACACTGCACGTGAGCCTGGAAGGTATCGAGGCCATTCATATTGGCTGGCAAAATGGGGTGAAACTTCCGGGGAGCCCGATGGCTCCCGGTGCCATAGCCCTCGGTACAGGGGCCCTCGATACGACGACACACCACGACCTCACCCCGAAGACCATTACCGCCTTTATGGTGGGCCTTAAATCCAAACTGGCGACTTTCCAACTCCAGCGGCAGATCAACACCTACACTGGCGAGCCCTTGCTGGCGATTCTTCCCGGCGTGACCCTGACCCAGCTGTGGCAGATGATGGCGGTGATGGAAAACACCCTGCGATTGATCTCCGCACTGGTACTGCTGGCCTCGCTGCTGGGACTGGCCGCAATGTTGCTGGCATCCATCCGCGAACGTCAGCGTGAAATTGCGGTAATGCGCGCCATAGGCGCATCCCCGTGGTTTCTGCTGGCACTTATTGAAATGGAGGCAGTGCTGATCGCTCTTGCGGGCTCAATACTGGCGACTGGTTTACTTTGTCTATCCACAACCCTAACGGCAGAAGTGTTGGCGGAACGGTTCAGTCTGTTTATCGAGAGCACCGTTATCACACCACAAATGTTTACCTATCTCCTGGCAGTCATCTTGGGAACGGTGTTGGTAGCTTTGATTCCCGGCATCAGTGTCTACAAAAGTGCACTTCATCAAAAGCTAGCGCGTTGAGATATACCGTCGCAATCAAATTGGATTCAGCGCTTGGAATGAGAGTTGCTGCACATTCAAAAGGAGTAAAAATCCACGCCAAGGCTCAACAATATCAGTCAACTAATCCCGAGGCTGCGTTGGCGACCTACCTCCCAACTGACACCACTGCCCCGAACCACAGCCGACAGGGACTGCCCCAGCCGCTGTTCGATCACTGGTTTCCAGGGCACCAGGCTGAATCCCTTGCCATCGTCCAGCATGGCGAAGCGGCCAGTGGTGAGCATCAGGCTGCGGCGGTAGATGCCGCTTACTCGTTCGCCATCGGCGGGCGGTCGAAACTCCAGGCCGGTTTCCGCCGTGATGCCTTCCGCTACTTTCGCCAGTTCCTTGTTGCGCAGTGTGGCCAGCAGATTGCGGGCAAGGATGACGCGACGGTCTCGTTTCTCCGCCAGGCCTTCTTCCACCAGGAAATCAGCTCGCTGTTGCAGGGCGCTTCCGACCTCGGCAGCGAAGCCCTGGCCACCACCGACATTCCTACCGTCTATCAGTTGCTGGTCCAACCAGGTGGCACCTATCGCCCGGGTCTGCTGCTCGATGGAAAGTCGGGATTTCAGAGTCACGGCAGTCCCACCACTGCGCTGACGATCATATTGGCGACCCTGCTCTGGCAGATCGGCTGGGACCCGCCAGACGTCGTCGCCCAGGCGCTCCACGATGCCAGCGCGGCGCAGGGCCTCCAGCCGGCGGCGATGGGAGGTCAGTACGTCTTCAGGATCACGTCCAGGAGTATTTAAAGTCCGTTGAATCTGATCCGGGTTCATACGGTACAAACCCTCCTCGGCCAGTGCGGCAATATCTCGATCCACGGCGCGGACTTTGCCGACACCTGTTGCTTCAACCACGGCATCCACGGGGAACTCTCCCAGTTCCACCTTGGCAGGCAGCGCCACGTAATACGCCTTGCCGTCGACGCCATCAAGCACCAGATAACCACGGTCGTTCAATTCGTCGGCGAGTCCTTTAGCCGCGACACGACCGATAATGGGTCTTTCATCCTCACCGGGTTCGAACACGTCCAGTTCGCGTTGCCTTCCGCTCATGGCTCGCTGCATGGTGCGGATGATATCGCCCCGCTCTCCCATGGTTCGCAGTGTCCGCTCCGCTTCGGGATGAAACCTCCAGCCACCGGGCTGTCGTTCGCTCGCCAGCCCCATGCGCTGCAAACGCTGCAGCCGACCTATCAACAACAGGCGCTGGCGTTGCAAGCGCGGTTCCGCCAGTTTCTTCATATCGAGCAAGCCGTCCTCGGCCTCGCGCTTCAAAGTGCGATCCAGGCCGGTCCAGCGTTCCTGTTCGACCTCCCGTTGCAGACTGTGCTGGATCTCCAGTTCGGTGCGCGGCCCCAACCATTCGGTGGCCAGTTCGCAAGCCCGTCGCCGCATACCATCGGCGATGTAATCGCGGGAGATGATTAAATCCCTACCCTGATCATCACGCCCTCTCAAAACGATATGAGTATGCGGGTTGTCGGTGTTCCAGTGATCCACCGCCACCCAGTCCAATTGCGTGCCCAGATCCTGTTCCATGCGTTGCATCAGGTCGCGGGTATAGCGGTGCAGGTTCTCCAGCTCCGCCGCATCCTCGGGTGAGACAATAAAGCGGAACTGGTGGCGATCCTTACGGCCGCGCTGCTCGAAGTCGGCGAGGTAGGTATCGTCACTCAGGGCACTGTAGGCTCTGCCCTGTTGCCCGTCACGGCCTACGCCTTCACGCTCGATATAGCGCAGGTGAGTGATGGAGGAACGCTTCCCCGCTTTGGAGAGGTTCACCAGCCGGGTCTTGATGGTGACGCGCCGGGCATTGGGCGCCAGGGACTGCCCGGCAAAGCGGGCGGCAACATGGCCACGGCCCAGTC
>LADM01000100.1 GCA_000961645.1 Gammaproteobacteria bacterium BRH_c0
ATCAGCGCCAAGGCGGTGATGGTATGGCGGGGGTTGCCCTCCGTGCACCGGTGTCCGGTGAAGTCGTGGAGAGCCGTGCTCGCGCTGGTGCCCTGGTGAGCGAAGGTGATCGTATATTCCGAATTGCCGAACATGATCGTCGCTGGATGCAGGTTCGTGTGGCAGAACATTTCGCCCGTAATTTGCCTGCTGCAAGCGGTCTATGGCTGGAACTCCCCGGAGAAAGTCCGGCGGTTCTCGACGAAAGTAGCGGCGCAAGCATTGTGCAGGTCGAGACGGCTATCGAGCCCGTTACCCGTACAGCCAGCGTGACTGTGGAATACCCCTCGACACGGGGGCCGACCCTGCTTGGCAGTCGATATCCGGCGCGCGTGTTCACCAGCATCCCACAGCCTCGTCTTGCCGTCCCTCGTTCAGCCCTGGTGGACGATGGCGGTCGCCAGGTCGTGTATGTCCAGACCAGTGGTGAAACCTTTGCCCGCCGGGTGGTGGAAACCGGCATGATTGATGGGCGGTGGGTGGAAGTGCGGCGCGGGGTGAATTCGGGTGAGCGGGTCGTGAGTGAAGGGGCCTACTATGTCAGGCTGGCCGCTGCCGGCGGTGATGACATTGGCCATGGCCATGCCCACTGACGGCGGAGACCTTGCATGATTGATCGGATGATTCAATGGTCTCTGGGTAACCGCTTGCTGGTGCTGGTGGGTGCGCTGGCCCTGTTGGTCTGGGGCGGCTCTGTAGCCCGCAATACCCCGGTGGATGTGTTTCCGGATCTGACCGCACCTTCGGTTACCGTGGTCGCCGAAGCCCATGGCATGCCGCCAGAGGATGTCGAACTGCTGGTTACCCACCCCATTGAAACGGCCATGAATGGGGCCGTGGGGGTGCGCCGAGTGCGCTCCAACAGCGGCGTCGGTAGCAGCGTCGTGACCATCGAATTTGAGTGGGGTACGGACATATACCGGGCACGCCAGATTGTTGCCGAGAAGCTGCAGGGTGCCCAGGCCAGCTTGCCGGTGGACCTGCCGCCACCGCAGCTGGCACCGGTATCGTCCATCATGGGTGAGATACTGTTTATCGCCCTGCGCTCGCAAGTCCATGATGAGATGAGCCTGAAGAGCACCGCAGACTGGGTGGTGCGGCGCCGCTTGCTGGCGGTGCCGGGCGTGGCGGAGGTTATCCCCATCGGCGGCGAAACCCGCCAGTACCAGGTCATCGCAGACTCTGAAAGGCTGTCGGCCTATGGCGTTACTCTGAACTCCCTGCGTGAAGCCACTGCTGCTGCCAGTCTCAATGCCTCGGCGGGCTTTATCACACAGAATGCCCAGGAGTTTCTCATCCAGGGTATTGGGCGGGTTGCGGATATTCAGTCCCTTGAGCAAGCGCTGGTGGAGAATCGCGAGGGTAGCCCAGTGCTGATTCGCGATCTCGCTGAGGTTCGCATTGGCCCGGCACCGCGACGTGGTACCGGTGCTTACAAAGGTGATCCCGCTGTCGTTCTCGGTATTCAGAAACAGCCGGGGGTCAATACCCTGGAATTGACGGAGCGCCTGGATGCGGTATTTGCGGATATTCAGGCGGGCTTGCCCGAGGGCATGGTCATCGAAACGGACGCCTTCCGGCAGGCGGGCTTTATTCGCACCGCGATCGACAACCTCAGTGCCGCCCTGCGGGATGGCGCTATCCTCGTCGTCGCCATCATGTTTGCCTTTCTTTTCAGCGCGAGGGCGACGGGCATTGCCCTGTTGGCGATTCCGCTTTCCCTGCTGGTGGCGGTGCTGACGATTCGGGCAATGGGCGGCAGCATTAACACCATGACCCTGGGCGGTATGGTTATCGCCGTGGGGGCGCTGGTGGATGATGCCATCATCGTAGTGGAGAATATCGTCAAGCGTCTGCGGGAGAATCAGAGCCAGCCGGAGAGCGCGCAGCGCAATGTGTCCACGGTGGTGTTTGAGGCGACCCGGGAGATCGAAGGTTCCATCGTTTTCGCTACCCTCATAATTATTCTAGTGTTTCTGCCACTCTTTTTTCTCAGTGGCGTGGAAGGGCGTTTGTTGCAACCCCTGGGGCTTGCCTATGTGGTGTCACTGGCTGCATCCCTGCTGGTGGCTATTACTGTTACCCCGGTGATGTGCCTGCTGGGCCTGCCGGGTAGCAAGACCGTCCACGACGATCACGATACCCGTTTCATCAGCTGGCTGAAGGCGGCCTATCGCCCGATGCTGTCCCGCGCGATGCAATATCCTCGTCTAGTGATGGTCAGTGCTTTCCTGTTGTTGGCGGCCGCGCTGGTATCCCTGGCCATGGCAGGCCGAGGGTTTTTGCCGGAATTCAACGAGGGTAGTCTGACCCTGAGTGTGGTGACCCTGCCGGGCACGGCACTGGAAACCTCCGATGAGATCGGGCGCAAAGTCGAAGCCATTCTGCTTGATCAGCCGGAGGTAGTGGCGACGGCGCGCCGTACCGGACGAGCGGAGCTGGACCCCCACGCCCAGCAGGTGTTCGCCTCGGAGATCGATGTCACGTTGTCCATGCAATCGCGGAGCAAGGAGGCATTGTTAGCGGACCTGCGCGACGCCTTCTCCCGGCTACCCGGCACCAACGTGATTATCGGTCAGCCCATTTCCCACCGCATCGATCACATGCTGTCCGGCACCCGCGCCAATATCGCCATCAAGATTTTCGGTGAGGACCTGGCTGAGCTGCGCCGGCTTGGACTCCAGGTGGAGTCACTGGCGGCGGAAATACCCGGTGCAGTGGACGTGGCAATGGAAGAGCAAAGTGAGATTCCCTTTGTGAGTGTCAGGTTTGATCGCACAGCCCTGGCCAACTATGGGCTGACCATGGCGGAAGCGGCCGAGTCCCTGGAGACCGCCTTTACTGGCACCACGGTGGGAAGCATCCTCGAAGGGCAGGCAAGTATTGATCTGGTGGTACGCTTGCAGGAATCTGCCGGTGATGAGCTTGAAGCAGTCAAGCAGACCCTGCTGACCCTGCCGTCAGGCGCTGTTGTGCCGTTTGCGGCATTGGCTGATATCCGTACCGAGCGGGGGCCAAATGCCATTGGCCGTGAGAATGTGCAGCGCCGCATGGTCGTGATGGCCAATGTGGCAGAGCGGGATCTGATCAGTGTCGTGGAAGAGATTCGCGAAACCATCGATGCCGATGTCGACCTGCCCGCCGGATATCATATCGAGTACGGTGGCCAGTTCGAGAGTGCCGAGGCTGCTAATACCCGCCTGTTGCTGCTGGGCAGTGCCGTAATTTTGGGGATTTTCTTCCTCCTGATGGCCGCGTTCGGTTCTGCCCGGGATGCCGGCATCGTGATGCTGAATTTGCCCTTGGCGCTGATCGGAGGTGTTGTCGGCGTCTGGTTGTCCGGGGGCATCCTGACCATCGCCGCGGTGATCGGTTTTATTACCCTGTTTGGTATTGCCACTCGCAATGGGGTGATCCTGGTCGATCACATCGGTCGATTGATGCGCGAACACGGGCTGGATATCGATGGCGCCGTTCGTCAGGGCGCCGAGGAACGGCTTATCCCGATTTTGATGACAGCGGCGGCAACCGCGTTGGCGCTGGTGCCGCTGGCGCTCGCCAGTGGTGAGCCGGGCAGCGAGATACAGTCGCCCATGGCGATCGTCATTCTGTGGGGACTGGTCAGTGCAACGGCGCTCAACATGCTGGTCGTGCCTGCTGTCTACCACTGGCTGGGAAGTGTCCGCACGCAGAAGTAGGGGGGCGATGTGAGCTGGCTTATCACCAAGTACCTGGTGACAGCACTGATCGTGGTGCTGGTATCGGAAATTGCCCAGCGCAGCCAGAAGCTCGGTGCCCTGATTACCGCCTTGCCGTTGGTGGCGGTGCTGACCCTGATATGGCTTTATGTCGAACGCCAGCCTTCAGAGCAGATCGCCCGCTATGCCGCCTACACCTTCTGGTATGTGTTGCCGACACTGCCTATGTTCCTGGTTTTTCCGGTGCTGCTCGAGCGCTGCGGATTCTGGGGAGCTCTGTTGGGCTCTGCGATGGTTATGGCGGGTCTGTTCTGGAGCCTTGCGTCAGTGTTGAAACGGTTTGGAATTACGCTGCTGTAACTGGGGTTAGGTCGGGGTTTTTTCTGTCAACAAGTAGAGCTTGATCAGATCGACTTTGGTGATCGAGAGCGAGTTCATGGAGCTTGTCGTTCACGGTTGAAGAATTTCACGATACCTTCCTCCGTGAGTAGATTGACACAGTCTGGTCAACGCCGTTGGTTTTGCTCGCCAGGCTTGTCGAACCACACGAACTATCTCTGCTCTCCACGCTCCTCGCAGGCTATGGCGCGGACGAATCCACATGGAAGTGGATGTCAGCCGTTCATCGCCATAGTGTTTTTTTGGGTAGCGTCGGCATTCGGAGATCGACGTTATGTCCAGTTAATGTTTAGTACTGGGGCGTTTCTGGCCATCCAATGCGGAACGAATCCCCCGTGCCAGTACTTCAGGATCGCCATTGCCCCAGTAGTGCAGGAAATAATAGGGTGGCGTTTCGCCCACCATGTGGTTATGCAGGGCGACGATATGGATGCCGGCGCGGCGCAGGGCATGCATCACGGACTGAACCTCTTCAGCGGTCATGGCGAAATCGCCATCGACGACCACATGGTCCTCATTCCCGGAGAAGGCTGCCCAGGTCGACAGCCCCATAGATGCGCCAAATTCAGTGCCGTGCATGGTGGCGCTGCGTCCAAAAGTAAATTTCAGTACCTGACCACTAAGACTGCCTTCGGCACCTAAAATGGTTTCCAGTGACTCCGTGTCATACTTCCCCATGATTTGGGGCGCACTTCCGGGAAAACGCTTCGCCGGGGTAGGGTGCTCCTTGCGCACCGCCTTGATGGCGTCCCACATGGCTTTGACGCCTTGAGCAAGCTTTTCGGTACTCTGCCCGTGGCCACCGATGTGCATAAAATAAACGGGCGGGCGGTCGAACACGAAATGGTTGTGCAGGGCGGTGATTTCGAGGCCGTGGGCGAAAGCAGCATCCATCGCCGGGGTAATTTCATCCTCAAACACCACCGTGTCTCCCATCAGCATCACGCCGCCGTCCGGCATTGCCTTGAAGGCGGCCCAACTGCCCAAACCTGCTGGCGTCGGGAGCCTCACCCCGTCTACCATGACCGGCACATCGTCGCGTTGCCAACCGACGCGTACGACACCGTCCGGTTTAACCGTCGCCGGTGTATCCATAGCCTTACCAATAACATCAGAATTGAGACCGCTGGGCGCATCTGCGATGACCATTGGCGTCTGCACGAGTAGGGCGTATGCGATGATGAGTATCTTAAATGGTTGGGTTTTCATGGCTATCCTCCATTGTTGAATTTCAATTTGGCGGGCGTCCAAATTGTTCGTGGTTCATAGTGACGAGCCGGATACTGACCTCCTCGACTAGCCTCTCACAGTACCGGAGCTCCTCCGAATAGCAGGTAGTAAGCAATACCCAGCAGTGCGCTGACGAAAATCACCGGCAACATGCCCACCTTGAAACGCAGTATGGCGATAAAGGCGCCCAGCGCCAACACGACACTGGCAATCTGAATGCTGCCCCAAGTCGGCACCAGCCACTGCATGCCAAAGGCCCGGATAGTGTCCACCTCGCCAAAGGCGACGTGCACTGCGAACCAGATGGCGAGATTCAACATGGCGCCCACGACGGCGGCAGTCACCGCAGACAAGGCCGCGCTTACCGCCTGATTCCCGCGCAGCGTTTCCACGTAAGGCGCCCCCAGGAAGATCCATAAAAAGCAGGGAACGAAAGTGACCCAGGTCGCCAGAACCGATGCAAGAATACCCGCCGTGAAGGGATCAAGCGATCCGGAATCCCGGAAGGCGCCCATAAAACCCACGTATTGCACCACCTGGATCAGCGGGCCGGGCGTGGTTTCCGCCATGCCCAGGCCATCCAGCATTTCGCCTGGCGCCAGCCAGCCGTAATTCTGCACTGCCTCCTGAGCCATGTAAGCCAATACTGAGTAAGCACCACCGAAGGTGACGACCGCCAGCTTGCTGAAGAAAAGCCCGATTTGGGTGAAGACATTGTCATAGCCCAGCGCCATAGCCAGAACGACGAGTGGTGTGAACCACAGCGGCAGCCAGATGGCGAGTACCTTGAATGCCCGTTTGCGTGTTGCTTGGGTATGGTGTGCCGCGCCGCCATTCATCATGGCGTCGATTGCCCGTCCGGCGTCCTCGGGCGTATCGTGCCCCTTGATGACCACGAAACGATCCGGGTCCAGATGCCGTCCCAGCAGACCGATGAGCCCTGCAGTCAGGATCACCACCGGAAACGGTACGGCAAAAAAGAAGATCGCGATAAAAGCGGTGGCGGCCAGTGCGTACATATAGGCATTTTTGAGGGCGCGTTTGCCGATACGGATGACCGCCTGAATCACGATCGCCAGCACAGCCGCCTTGATCCCAAAAAACAGCGCCTGCACCAGGGTCGCGTCCTGGAAGCCGGCATAGAGCACACTCAACACCAGGATGCTCAAAAAGCCCGGCAGCACAAATAGACCGCCCGCCACGAGTCCACCCTTGACGCCATGCAGCAGCCAGCCGATGTAGGTGGCCAGTTGCTGGGCTTCCGGACCGGGCAGCACCATGCAGTAATTCAGAGCGTGCAGGAACCGGTTTTCACTGACCCAGCGCTTTTCGTCCACCAGGATGCGGTGCATCACCGCGATCTGACCGGCGGGACCGCCGAAACTCAGGATCGCGATCCGCAGCCAGACGCGCACGGCCTCCCCGAACGAAATATGGTGGCCGAATTCGTTGATTGTTCCGCCTGCCGTTTGCTCGTTGATTTGGTGGGTTCCATTGCCCGGAGGCGATTTCGGGTATGAAGGCTCCTGCATGCTTTATTTCCCCTTTGTGTACGTTGCGTGCAGGCTGTCGAAAACCTGATTGGCGGCCAGCAATAGTTGGTCATCATCGGTGTGGGTTTCACGCAGGCCCATCAAGACGCACTCAACCCCGGAGGCCTCCGGTGGCTGATGGCCGCCCACATCAAGGTAGTGCACCATTTCTCCTATCCGTTGCAGAGCAGGTTGGTGTAGATCGAAGCTTGCCAGCAGGGTCTCGAAGGTGACTTTTTCAGCCACGTGGGTGAAGGTTGCCCCATCGAAATCGAATCCCAGCGCCTCATCGGGGCAGTCGTCCGGCGAAGCCAGCCACAGAAAGCGCGCGGACAAATCGATAAAACGGCCAATCAGCCAGGCGCTGGCCAGGCGATCCACCCAGGGACGGCGACGGGTCGCCCAAACCCGGCCCTGATAATCGGTACGCTTGAGGCGACGGATAATGCCTGGGGCAGGTAGCGGCTCATCGGGCGATAGGGCTCGGTTGGCGTCGGTTTCCAGCTGCTGCAGGGCCGTATCGGTCCGATCAACTGCAGCTCCGGGAAAAAAGTCTATCTGTGACAATCGTGTAAAGCGTTTGCGCAGTTTGCGCGTCTCCTTCATGACCTCCATCGCCGATTCCGGAGAAAGCCTGCCGCATAGCTCTGTAATTGCCGACTGCAATGCTTCATAGTCACCGGAGCGATCGAACAAGGCGGGGAATTCATCGACTTCCGGGTCATCTGTGGGAAGCACATGGGCAACGCCCCCCGCCTCACGGACGTCGTGAGCAACTGCCTCCAACTTCTCGGCGTGATCGGGGTTCGCTGGCAGCAGATAAACGCCGTCGCGGAGCGAAGCCGCCCCCCATGCCTTGATGGAGCGCCAGGCCCGCATGCGCACCGTGGTGTTTTCGGTGGGGAGAGAGAGGATAAGCAGCAACCATTTCATGTGTAGAGATTACTGCTAAGGTGTAGCGTAGTCAACAAATAACTTCCGTGCAGGCGAGGAATTCTAGTTCCATCCACGAGCCTGACTGAGGCCAGCTATCTTTCGTGCTGCAGGTGTGGTGTCGCAAAGTATTACCGCGTATCGATGTCGGGCTCGCGGGCTGCGCCCCGCGCTTCCTGTCGAATCGCGGCCATCCGGCTTTGATCCCTAACGCCTCCGGCCCGTGAGGGCCTGCGCGCTCCGCTTGCCAATCCCTGGTGTTGTGGCTGGTGGGGTGGGGGGTCTTGCTGTTTCCCTTCACCGTACCACGGCGTTCTCGCCATCAAGGGCGGCGCGTGCTCCGCGCGCTTGCGTCCTGCGGCCGTTGGTCACCCCTGACGG
>LADM01000093.1 GCA_000961645.1 Gammaproteobacteria bacterium BRH_c0
GGTGTTCACCCGCATGCTCGACAACGTGGTCGAGATCAACGGTCTGCCCCTCGAACAGCAGCGCCACGAGATCATGAGCAAGCGCCGTCACGGCATGGGCTTTTTGGGCCTCGGCTCCACCATGACCATGTTGCGCATGCCCTACGGCAGCGCCGAATCACTGGAATTTACCGAGCAGGTCAGCCGTGAACTGGCGCTGGCAGGCTGGCATACCGGCGTTGAGCTGGCGAAGGAAAAGGGCGCTGCCCCGATCATGGAGGAAGAATTCGAAGTCACCCCGCTGATGCTGCGCCAGCGCCCCGAGATGGCTGCCGACGGTTACAAGCTCGGTGATAAAGTGAAGGGTAAAGTGCTGCTGGCCAAATACAGCCGCTATATGCAGCGCATCGCCAGTGTGGCGCCCGAACTGGTCGAGCAGGTTGCCGAAAGCGGTTGCCGCTTTACCCACCACTCATCCATTGCGCCCACCGGCACCATCTCGCTGTCACTGGCCAACAACGCCAGCAACGGTATCGAGCCGAGCTTTGCCCATCACTATTCCCGCAACGTGATCCGCGAAAAGAAAAAGTCGAAGGAAAAGGTCGACGTGTTCTCCTACGAAATGCTGGCCTATCGCGAAATCATCAACCCCGAGGCCATGCCCTACGGCACCCACGCCGGTGATACATTGCCCGACTACTTTGTCACCAGCGAAGATATCAAGCCCATGGCCCATGTGGATGTGCAGGCGGCAGCGCAAAAGTGGGTGGATTCATCCATTTCCAAAACCATCAACATCCCCACCGACTTCCCCTTCGAAGAGTTCAAGCATGTCTACATGTACGCCTACGAACAGGGCCTGAAGGGCTGCACCACCTTCCGCTTCAACCCCGAGGCGTTCCAAGGCGTGCTGGTGAAAGAGAAGGATCTTGAAAATACGCTGTACCAGTTCACCCTCGAAGACGGCACCACCGTCGAGGTGAAAGGGAATGAAGAGATTGAGTACGACGGCGAAACCCACTCCGCCGCCAATCTGTTCGATGCACTCAAAGAAGGCTACTACGGGAAATTCTGATCATGACCGTCACACTCAACAAAAAAATCGTCAAATACAAAGTTATCACCCCGGAGAGCAAGGCCGAGACAGCCCAGGGAGAGTCAGCTCAGGCCGCCGCCAGCCCCCAGGAAAAACTCAACCAGGCCGTGCAGCAGATGGACGAGAATGTCGACCGTCCCGAAACCCTGCACGGCACCACCTACAAGATCAAAACGCCGCTCTCCGAGCACGCCCTGTATATCACCATCAATGACATAATTCTCAACCCCAATACCGATCACCAGGTGCGTCGTCCCTTCGAAGTGTTTATCAACTCGAAGAACATGGATAACTTCCAGTGGGTCGTTGCCCTCACGCGGGTTCTGTCTGCCGTATTCCGCAAGGGCGGCGACTGCACCTTCCTGGTGGAAGAAATGAAAGCCGTGTTCGATCCCAAGGGCGGCTACTTCAAAAAGGGTGGCCGCTTTATGCCCTCCCTGGTGGCGGAAATCGGCGACTGCCTCGAAACCCACATGAAGAGCATCGGCCTGATCAAGGATCCGGAAATCTCCGATCACCAGCGCGAAATCATGAATCAGAAGCGCGCCGAGTTTGAAGGCAAAACTGGCGCCGCGACGGACGATGAAGCCAGCGCCTACCCCACCGGTGCCCAGCTGTGCAACAAGTGCATGACCAAAGCGATGATCATGATGGATGGGTGTATGACTTGTTTGAGTTGTGGTGAGTCGAAGTGCGGGTGATATGAGTTTCACGTAACACGTTTCACGTTGCACGTAAAAGCCGGTAGGTTGGGCTGACGCAGGAAGCCCAACATCACACAGGGAAGTGATCCACTCCATGTATTACCGGCGAATATTGCCAGTCTTGATGCTTGCTTTTGAGAGTCATGCGGGTGGTGAACGATGATGTGTTGGGCTTCCTTCGTCAGCCCAACCTACGGGATAAAAACTATTGGCGTATAAATGGATAAGCTCGCTGATTTAATCGATATTCTTAGGGGCGAAGATGAGTTGGGCGTGGTCGTTCGTTCCCATATTATGGTTGAACAGTATCTAAATTCTTTGATTGCATCCTTTCTGCGCAGACCAGAATATTTGATAAAAATGAAGCTCGAGTATAGTGCGACAGTGAAGCTAGCAATTGCGCTTGGACTGCATTCGAGATTTGAGCCAACTCTAAATGCGTTGGGTGCTATTAGGAATGATTTTTCACATAATTTAAGACCCAGCATTACAGATCAAGATGTAAATAATTTGTATAAAACTTTGGACTCAGAAAACAAAATTCTCCTTCAGGCTAGCCTTAAAAATGTGATAACGAAATCTGGTCAGAGTAAAAGGCTGGAGTACGCAAAGTTAGTTGCAAAAGAGAAATTTATGCTGATTGTTATAGTTGTATGTGGAGGTCTACATACTGTTTGCAATTTGCGAGAAGCCCGCAGTGCGTAGGTTGGGCTGATGAAAGGAAGCCCAACATCCCCAAGGTCACAAGGAGGTGATGCAGGTCATGTATTACAGACGAGCCAGAGTCGAGGGCGGGACTTATTTTTTTACGGTAAACCTCGGAGACCGTAATACGGATTTATTAGTGCGCCACATCGATGGTCTTCGCGCTGCCATAAACCGGGTAAAAAGCCGTCATCCCTTTTCGCTGATCGCAATGGTGGCATTGCCGGAACATCTGCATGCTATCTGGCGGTTGCCGCCAGGCGATGCAGACTATTCAACGCGATGGTCTTTGATCAAGGCGGGTTTTTCCAGAACGCTGGAGCGCAGTGAGGTGATTCGCGGCAGCCGTCACCGAAAGCGTGAACGGGGCATCTGGCAGCGACGCTATTGGGAACATTGTATCCGCGACGGGTTGGATTTGTCGCGTCATGTGGATTACATCCATTTCAATCCCGTAAAGCACGGGCTGGTTACCCGGGCAGCAGATTGGCCACATTCAACCCTGCATGAATATATTGCCCGTGGTTTGATGGCGCCGGATTGGGGTGACGATGTTGGCGATATTGATGTGGGTGGTGAACGGTGAAGTGTTGGGCTTCCTGCGTCAGCCCAACCTACGGGCTTGTTTTTGCGATTCTTGTCGGTGGTGAGTGATGATAGGTTGGGCTTCCTGCTACACCCCAACCTATGAGCTGATCAGCGGAACCGGGCTATTGCCGACTTGAAGGCCACTTCAATATCTTCCCATGCGGCATCCGCATCTTTTTTGAAGTCACGCCAGCTGTCTTCACCAGCATTTTTTAGCTCGCGGAGTTTTTTCTCCGCTTCTTTTTGTTTTGACTTGAGTTCTTCCAGTCGTTTCTCATATTCAATTTGGGCATCGGCGCTGGATTGACGAGCTTTGGCTTCGAGTTTTTTCAGCTCGGCTTGCCATTCATCCAGTTGGGCGCGATATTTTTTCTCGTAGGCTTCTTTGCTGCTCATTCTTACCTCACTGTGATGACACAAAATTTGTATGTCGTAACTGTGTTAACTATAGACCACGATCAGCGGGGCATCAAAATGATCATGCCCAACAACAACCGATACTTGGTTTGGCCGCTTGTTATGTCTCAAACCGCGCGATCATTTTTCATCACCTCAAAAGTGTTGGGCTTCCTGCGTCAGCTCTATCAAGTGGCGGATCAGCAATTCCTTGAGGTTGAGGGGCTTGTCCACATAATGATCGACAGGCTGTATTGCCCATACGCTGAATTAGCGATCAAAAGCAGGCCCGATCCCTTATCATCGGTGACCGGATTAACCGCCTGATACACATCTTATTGAGGAGTCATACCATGATCCACGGCAGCTGCCTTTGCGGCAATGTATCCTACGAAATCGACGGGCCAGTCGGCGAAATCATCCACTGTCACTGCGTCACCTGTCGCAAGTCCCAGGGCTCGGCGTTCAGCAGCCTGGCAAGAGTGGCTGACGAGCACTTTCACCTCTATGGTGAGGACTTCCTAAACTCCTACGAATCCTCACCTGGCAAAGAGCGCTTTTTCTGCACCTGCTGCGGCGCGCAAATTTATGGTAAGCGGGATGGCTCCGACTACGTCATGCTGCGCCTTGGCACTGTCAACGACGAAATGGACACTGAGGAGTCCCATCATATCTGGATATCCCAGAAAGCTCTGTGGTACACCATTGACAGTCACTTGCCGCAGCATCCGGAGTTTCAGGAAGAGGAGTGAAAGATGGTGAAGGATGGGAGATAATAAAGTGATAGAGAGACTGGTCAATTCCCGCGAAGATTAAGCGAGCGAATTAATGTGGTGTTGCTTGCGACGGTTACTGTGGAATATTGATTTATATTTAGTGTCCGCTGACCTGATACCTTTTTTGCGTCTATCTTTTGGGGAGGTACTCTTTACCCGTGACGAAGGTTCTGTAAGCGATAAATAAGAATAAATTATCAGCAAGTTGTGGAGACACATCTCAGGTCAGGCATGACGAAAAGTTATGCCTGTAAAAATTTTAAATGGGTTAACTAACGTTATTGCAAACATAAAATTGGAGATATAGGTGGAAATTACATGGAAGCAATATAAAGAGATTGTCTCTGATCAGATTGAGACGCAGGGGGATTTCATATATCGAGGACAAAGCGAAGCAGGTTGGACTCTGATTTCTTCGTTAATGAGAAGTGATTTAGTTTGGTCAAGAGAGGATTTTAAGACTTATTTCAATTTTGTGTTGCCGCAGGTAAAAGAAAAGATACAAGCATGGGAGGGGCGAGATTGGGACTTGTCAAATCAATTTGGCTTAGCTGAATTTGTAGCTTATTTACAGCATAACGGATTTCCGACGCCACTTCTTGATTGGACTTATTCCCCATACATAGCAGCATATTTTGCTTTTGAAGGGATAAACCATTTTGACCCAAAAACTGAGCATGCAGCTATTTATTGTTTTAACCAGAATGCTTGGAGTGACAAATACAAGCAGGAATACGATATAGCACATGATACTGATCATGTCTCAATTCTCCGCCCGAGAATGGTCGGAAATCATAAGCTTTCGCTTCAGCAAGGTTGTTTTACATTTTCAAATGTACAAGATGTAGAGTTGCATATTAGAGCACACGAAAAACGTGCAAATGAAACTTATCTGAGCAAGTATATTCTGAGAGTGTCGGAAAGGCCGAAAGTTATCACTGAGCTTTCACTAATGGGTGTATCGGCAGTTCAGCTTATGCCATCAGTAGAATCGGTTTGTAAGAAAGCCTTAAATGACTTGATTGGACTTCATCCTGTTGGAAGGGCTAAAAGAAGTTAATCTGTTGACAGTGATAGGTAATCTGAGTCAGACACCAGATAAACTCGGATAACCGTAGTATCTCCAATTTCTATATCACGATGGGTGTGTGAAGAGAGAGAAAGGAAATGACTGAAAAGCAGGAAGCCAAAAATAGTTTTACCGCAGAAGAACAATCTCATCCTGGCAGTTTATTGCCCCGTATTTCAATCGATCCTGTCGATGTTCAGGAATTCGATCAGTTCCTGGTCTATTTGAGCGATCATCTTTCTGATAATGGCCAGGAGGGTGCGGCGTACTTTCAACCCCAGCCGCAGAGTGAGTCTTTTCTGCCTCCCGCCAGCAGGGACTCTTTTATTGCCGGGCTGGTAGTGCCTGTAGGTCAGCCGGGCTGGCGGCGGTTGTGGGTGGCACGCAATCCGGAGGGTCAAATCGTCGGGCATATTGATCTCAGGGCTCGCCGGGAACCCTTTAGCGGGCATCGTTGCCTGCTTGGTATGGGGGTTGATCGCGATCATCGCAGGGTGGGGCTTGGCAAGCGCCTGCTTGAACATGCGCAGGGCTGGGCCAGTGCCAGTGAATTGCTCGAATGGATGGATTTGCAGGTTCTTGCTGTGAACCAGAAGGCGATACGCTTATACGAACGGATGGGATTTATAAAAACCGGTGAAATCACGGATATGTTCAGGATTGATGGCCAGTGCTTTTCCCATATCGACATGACGAAAAATATTGGCAGGCTGAGTGCTGCCGATGCGGAGCGCGCTGATTAACTGCAAACCGAAAAAATCGGAAGCAGATCCCGGATAAAAATACCGGCTATCTTGTGAAAATGGCAGCTGCCTTTGGCGGGAAAATTCACCTGGCTTGTGAGTCACTTAAGCCAGGTGAGTCAGGGCATAGTGGAAACTGAACTACACCACAGTCGGCAACTTCCCGGCAGTATCCAGAAAACCCATGAGCCAGCCCGATGACATGCCCACATAGAGGGTGTTGCCCATCACCGCGCGCTGTGCCGCGTCTTCATCCTGGTTGAGCACCGCGACAAAGGCGGCAAGGCCTACGGCTTCGAGACCAAAGTTGACCACTGTGCTCCAGTGCAGGACGTCGTCAAAATATTCATTGCTCCAGATATCATTGGCACCGCCGCCCCAGGTGGTGTTGGCGTGGCCGACGCCGTGGGTCCAGATCTCCCGCAGGTTTTTTTGCCCGGCTTCGCCGACGATGGCTTTTTCAAAAGCGTCCGGGTTGCCCACTACAGCGCGTTCGAAAGCGGAGCGCCATTCCTTGAGGTATTGCGGTGTCGGCAGGTCGTAATCGGCGCGCATAAAATCCCGGGTGTTGATGCGCACGGCGGCGGGCCGCGGGGTG
>LADM01000020.1 GCA_000961645.1 Gammaproteobacteria bacterium BRH_c0
CCCGCCGGTACCCATCCCGCAGAAAAGAATGCGCCGCCAAACACCACCACAAACCCGGCCCCGGCGGAGGCGCCGCTGGCCACGCCGATCAGGGACGGGTCCGCCAGCGGATTGCGAAACAGGCCCTGCATGGCCGCGCCAGCACCGGCCAGCACCGCGCCCAGGAGTGCGGCGAGGATGACCCGCGGCAGGCGGATGGAAAACAGAATCAGCGACTCCAGGCTGCTGACACCCTCCAGCAAGGATTGCTGCAAAGTCGCAATAAACGCCGGCGGGGTGATCCACACTGCACCACTCAGCATGCCAATCACCAGCACCACAGGCAGCGCGATCAGCAGTGCCCAGATCAGCTGGCGATGGCGCAAAAGCCTCATCTGGGGCAGGTCCTAATAATCCACACCCTTGCGGGCCTTGATGCCACTGGCGTAGGCGTGCTTGATATCCTTGAGCTCCGTGACCGTATCGGCCAGATCCCTCAACCCGGCACCACCACCGCGACCGGTCACCACCACTGACTGCTCGACAGGGCGACTGGCCAGCGCCTCCAGCACCCGGTCTTCATCGAGGTAGCTGTAGGCCAGCATGTAGGTGAGTTCGTCCAGCACCACCAGGTGGAAGCTGTCGTCCTTCAACATGCGCTCGGCCACCAGCCAGGTGCGTTCGGCAGCGGCGATGTCGGATGTCTTGTCCTGGGTGTTCCAGGTAAAGCCGGTGCCCATCTGGTAGAAGTCTACCTGTGGACACTGCTCTCTGAGGTAGATTTCCTCCCCGGACAGCTGCTGGCCCTTGATGAATTGCACCACGCCCACCTTGTAGCCATAACCCAGGCTGCGCAGCACCATGCCAAAGGCGGAACTGCTTTTGCCCTTGCCGTTGCCGGTGAGCAGGATCATCACGCCGCGCTCGTTGTCCGCCGCAGCAATTTTGGCATCCACCTTTTCTTTCAGCTTCTGCATCTTGCGCTTGTGGGCTTCGCTCTCGGTCTCGTTCATGGGGTTCTCCATCAGAAACGGTATTCCACGCTGAGGGTGGCATTCTCCTCGGGCGAGGGGTAATAGGCGGGAGTGCCGAAGAAGGTCACCAGTTCGGTGTATTCCTTGCCGAGGATATTATTGAGACGGGCACGCACCAGCAGATCCTGCCAGCGGTAGGATGCGGCCAGATTGTAGACCGTGTAACCGCCCAGCTCGGGGGCGCCGCCAGTCATATCCACGGAGACGGAACCGGTATAGATAGTCTCGGCGTAGAGACGCAGGCTGTCACTGAGGCTCCAGGCCAGCATCAGCTTGCCCAGTTCCTCGGCAACACTGGGCGTGCGGTTGCCGTCCAGGTTGCCTGCTTCAAACTCTGCTTCCATGGCGGTGTAGCTGGCGCGCGCCTCGATGCTGTCGCTGATTTGCCAGGCGCCGTCAAGGGTGGCGCCGCGACGACGAGTGTCATCGAAGTTGACGTTGGCAAAAATGACGGGGTCGTAACCAATCTCGTTCTCGATGGCGTGGTCAAACAGCACCAGATTGAGGGCCAGACTGGCCAGCTGCCATTCACCACCCAGCTCATAGGCCACGCCTTCCTGGGGGTTCAGGGCAACCACGTTGCCCATAAAATCGACATTCTCGTCGGCGAGTGCAAAGCGGAAAGTTTCATCGCGGTTGGCGTACAGGCGCAGGTTGTCGGCCAGGCGATACGACACGCCTATCTGTTTCACATTGACGCTGTCGTCATAATTGGCCTGGAAGTAACCGCCGTTCACATCCACATCCACCCTGGCATGGCGATAACCGGCAGAAATCTGCAGGTCTTCCAGCGGTGAGTAAATCACCTGGAGATACTCGCTGCGGCGCTTGTGGGTGTGCTCGCTCTGGCTGAGGCCAAACAGGGAATTGATCTGCAACTCGTAGTCAAAATTCTCCACATCCGTGCCCAGGGTTACCCGCCAGTCGCCCAGGTTCAGTACCAGCCGCGGGTCGAGCATTTCCACCTGACGGGATTGCAGGGTCTGGCTCTCGCCAAAGGACAGGGAGCGGCCATCGATACGCACATCCTCATCGCGCTTTGCGTAGGCAGCCAGCAGACTGGCCACATCGCCAAAGCGGTGGTCGATACCTGTCCGGTACACCGTCGCATCAATGGCGTAGTCGTTGAAACTGCTACCCGCCCCACGGCGGTCGGCGTCAAGCTGGAAATCCAGCAGGGCACCTGGCAGCAGATAATCACTGTCGGTTTTTTGCGCTTCGAGGAACAGCCTGCCATCGCCGTAGTCGCCAGCACCATAGGAATAGCCGCCCTCGGCACGGAAGTTCTGGTAGTCGATATCGGTTTCGTCGCGATAGCCCTCGGCATCGTCGCGCTGGGCGCTGAAACGGTAGTCGAGCTTGTCATCCAGCACGGTATTGCCGTGGCTGACCTGATAGTTACGGGCGTCATAACTGCCAATACCGACGCCGACGCTGCCGCCGGGCTGGCGTCCCTGGCGGGTGATCACATTGACCACCCCGCCCACTGCCTGATCGCCAAACAGCACCCCTGCTCCGCCTTCCAGCACCTCAATGCGCTCCACATCCTTGAGGGCGATGGCGGTGAGATCCGGTTCTGACAGGTCGGAATTATTGAGGCGGCGGCCATCCACCATGATCAGGGCATTTTGCCCGGCGCCAAGGCCGCGCACCGAAATGCCCACATTGCGCCCATTGCCCAGGCTGTCGCGCACCTGCAGGGAGCCTTCGCTGCGCAACAGCTCTTCCACTGTTTTTGCTGCACTCAGTTCGATTGACTCAGCAGAAATCACTCGCACCCGCATCGGCACCTTGTCGATGCTGTAGGGTGAACGGGTGGCGGTGACTACCACTTCATCCTCAATCACCTCGCCCTCAATTTGAGCAGCGGAAAAGGCAGGCATAGTGGCGCAACAACAGGCCAGGGCAAGAGCATTTTTCAGGGGGTGGAACTTCATGGTCTTCCTCAATCGTAGATACGAACCAAACAAGGATTGAGGGAAGGCGTGAAAGTGGCGGGGCCGTAACGGACAGGCAGACAACCACCGACAAAGCCCTCCGCTTCATCGTTGTAGCATCCACACGAGGCCGGTTTCGGGCTTGTGAACTCTCCTGCAGGAGAACTCATTTACCGTTGCGGGGGCAGCGGTGGCGTTGTTACAGGCAGCCAAATTCACACCTGTAACGCACCACACTTCCCGTTTAACCTGCCCCACTTATCCCTGGCGGGGAATAATGGGCAGGCACCTGATGCAGGGGTCGAATTCTAGGCGCTACGCATTGGTATAACAAGGGCTGGACAGGGTAACCGCAGAGCTCCAGGGCCATTGCAATACCAAAAAGGACTCTGTCTTGTCGTGTTTGCAGCCTCTTCAGGATGTGTCCGTTTTGCGATAATAATGCTCAAAACCAACACTTACCCACCTAAAATTTTAGTTGAAAACGCAGGTGATTAGGATTAAGTTGAGTGCAGGACATTGAAGACGACAACGCATTATTAAATAAGTTGCATGCAATGCCCGAGCGTTAACCCTTATACAAACGACAATAAGTACAGGGACGTTGATCACTTTCCGGGAGATACCACAATGAAAAATACAAATCTCAATCTGTCCACGTTCAAACGCCTCACCCTTTACACCCTGCTGACAGCAACACCAGGCTTTGCTCTGGCGCAGACCGCGCTGGAAGAAATCGTTGTTACGGCGCGGAAATCGTCCGAAAGCCTGCAAACCACACCGGTTGCCGTAACCGCCATGACCGAGGCCATGCTGGTCGATCAGGGCATCCTGAAAATGGATGACCTGCAGCGCACCGCCCCCAGCCTGACCATCGGCACCGGCGGTACCGGCCCCGCCAGCATCATCTACACAGCTATTCGCGGCCAGGCCCAGAACAGCCCCAACTCGGTAACGGATGCCGCTGTCGGTGTCTATATCGATGGCGTTTATCTCGGTCGCCCGATCGGCAGCAACCTCGGTTTCCTCGATGTCGGCCAGGTTGAAGTCCTGCGCGGCCCGCAGGGCACCCTGTTCGGTCGCAACACCACTGGTGGTGCATTGACCATCCAGACCAACAGGCCAACACCCGAATTTGAAGGCCGCGTCAAGGCCGAGGTTGGCAACTACGACTTCTACAACGTCGAAGGCGTGCTCAATGTGCCCGTCACCGACGAGCTGGCTACCCGCTTCGCCTATCGCTATAACGAGCGCGATGGCTACATTGACAACCCCTTCTACAGCGAGGGCTTCAAGGACGTTGATGAAAGCTACTCTGCCAGGGGTTCCGTGCTATTTACCCCAAGCGAAGGTAACTACGAAGTCTTCTTCTCCATGGACCACGAGTACTACAAGGACAACGGCACCCCGACCACGGTTGTTGCCTTCAATGACAACGCCCGCGCGGCACCCACCCTGCCGACTGTTGCCCAACTGTTTGCCAGCGTCGGCTTGAACCCCCGGGATTATGAAGGCCAGTTCAGCAAGACCTTTGGCAATGTGCGTACTGCAGTGCTTGACGATGACATCATGACCCCGCAAAACATGCACAGAGTCACCGGCGCCACACTGGATTTCCAGGTGGATCTGGGCGGCGCTGAGCTGAAATCCATTACCGCCTACCGCGAAAGTGTCAGCGGCAACCAGAACGACATTGACGGCTCACCCCTTGATCTCATTGCCTTCTACTCGGAGTACGGCCACCACCAGTTCAGCCAGGAGCTGCAACTGTCAGGCTCTATCGGCGCACTGAACCTGATCGGTGGTGTGTATCACTTTGAGGAGGGTGGTTATGAGTTCTCCCATGCCCACCAATTTGGCGCATTTATCCAGAGCCAGCCACCAGCTCTCTACGGCATGATTCCCTTCGACTACCGCAATACTTTCTCAAGGTATGATGGCACTTCGGACGGCGCCTTCTTGCAGGCCAACTATGACCTGACTGATAAACTGCGCGTTACCGCCGGTTATCGCTACACCCGCGACACCCGTGACATCGAGCGCTTGCCACAGGCCAACTACATCGCACAACCCACCAAGCCTATTGATTGCGGTCTGACGCCGACCGAGCTGGGCACTCCCAACATCACCACAGCACAGGCAAGGGCAACCCCCCTGCGCAACTGTAATGTTCGCGAGGATGCCTCTTTCAGCTACCCCGCCTATGTGATCAGCCTTGACTACCAGGTCGACGACGACACTTTCGTGTATGCCAAGCACAGCCGTGCCTCCATGGCCGGCAGCCTGAATACCCGCGAAGTACCACCGCCGTTCACCTTTGCGGTAGACCCTGAAACTGTGACGGACTTCGAAGTGGGCGCCAAGAGCGAGTTCTTCGATAACCGGGTGCGCGCCAACGTCGCGGCTTTTTGGCTGGAAGGGGAAGACGTACAGCGCATTATCAATGCCTTCAACAGCGCGGGCACCGGCCTGACCCAGTTCAACACCAATACCGGCGACACGGAAATCAAAGGTCTGGAACTGGAACTGACCGCCCTGCTGTGGGATGGCTTTGAGCTGAACTTCTCCTCTTCGTGGATGGATGGTGAGTATAAGAGCGGTAGCTTTCTTGAAACACGCGGCACTGTCGCCAACCCGATTATCGTCGATCGCAGTGGCGAAGAACTGCCCCGTCTGCCCGAGTTCAGCTACAGCATCGGTGCCAGCCAAACCTTCAACCTGGAAGCCGGCGAGTTACGCGCCTTTGTCGACTACGCCTATGTGGATGACCAGGCTATTGTGACCACCACTGGCACCCCCGGTGATGCAGCAAGTATCGCAGCGGCGGAGTTCGTCAACAAGAATGCTGCCATTGACGGTTACGGCCTGCTCAATGCGCGCCTGTCATTCACTTTGCCCAACCCCAATATCGAATTCGCCCTTTGGGGTCGCAACCTGACTGACGAAGAATACGCCACCAACGTGTTCGAAAGCTGGTCTGCTCTGGGCTTCTTGGCCCACAACCAGGGCAACCCGCGCACCTACGGTGCAAGTGTTGAATATCGTTTCTAAGTTTCAACCAGTACATTCGGCTCGCCCGCCCCAGGGGCGCGCCGAACTCCTTCAAACCGGCCGCAAGGCCGGTTTTTTCATCTTTGTCTCTACGCCTTGATTTAACGGACAACCTAAGTAGTTTGTCCGTTAAATCAAGGCGATAGCGATTGCGCTTTGGCGGCAAGGTTTTTATTGTTACCCCCTTGCAGCAGTGCGGCCAGGCGGCCCTGACTCTGACAGCACTATTCCACTCCACCCATAACAGGAGCACAGCCGTGAGCGACGGACAAACATCCAATCTCGACCAGATGGCCCAGGATTTCCTGGCGGTCAGCGACACCTATACCGGCACCCTCACCGACCCTCACCCCTACCCCATGTACGATGAACTGCGCAGCAAATGCCCGGTGATGCAGGGTGACATCCTCGCCCAGTACAAGGTACCCAGCCAGGCGGATTACGCCCGCAGCGGTCGCCCGGTGATGAGCATCTTCAAGTACGACGATGTCATCGCCATTCTGCGCGATAACGTCAACTGGAAAAGTTACCTCAACGGCGACGGTTTTGGCGCGGCGGTAGACAATTCACTGATTACCGCCATGGACGGTGCTGAACACAAGCAATTCCGCGGTCTGCTGCAACCGCCGTTTATGCTGCCCGTGGTCAAACGATTCAACGAAACCCGTATCCGCCCCATTCTCAAGAAAGACTTTATCGATGTGCTGAGCCCCCTCGGCAAGGCCGATCTGGTACACGATTTCTCGCTGCCATTCCCGGTCTGGGTTATTTATTCGCTGTTCGGCTTTCCCGAAGACCGCGAGGCAGTCATGAAGTTTGCCGGCCTCGCCCTGCGGATTCTCGCTGGCCCCCAGTTCGACCCGGAAGACACCGCCAAGACCATGCCAATCGCCATGGAAGCGGGCATTGAGCTCTATCACCACGTTATGCCCATCATTGCCGCGCGGCGCGCCTCTGGCGAAGAGCGCGATGACCTGATCGGCTTTTTGCTGAAGGTGGAATACGAGGGCAAGCAGTTTACTGACGAGCAGATCACCACGTTCGTGCGCATGCTGTTGCTGGCAGCGGGGGAAACCACCAGCCGCACCTTTGCCAACATGATGGTGCAACTGCTGGAACACCCGGAGGAAATGGAGAAACTGCGCAAGGACCGTTCACTGATTCCCCAGGCCATCACCGAAACCATGCGTCTGGAACCGACTGCGGCTTTCCTGGCGCGAATTTCCGACAAGGATATGGAAGTGAGCGGCGTGACCATTCCTGCAGGCACTGCAGTTTCACTCTGCATCGCCGCCGCCAACCGCGACCCCGATAAATACGAGCGTCCCAACGACCTGTGGATTGAGCGCCCCATGCGTCCGGCTCTCAGCTTCGGCTTCGGCCCCCACACCTGCATGGGCATGCATATCGCCAGGGTAGAGATGGAAGCGGCCCTCGACATGGTGCTGGACCTGCCCAACCTGCGCCTCGATCCCGACTACCCCAAGCCGGTGATTCGCGGCATGCAGCTGCGCGGACCGGACAATATCCATGTGCTGTGGGATGTCTGATTGGTTCTGATTTTTGCTTCCATCTCACGGAACAGTCTGTGGGATGGGAGATGGGAGATGGGAGATTACCCACTCCCATCCCTCACACCTTAGCCTTTATACAAAATAATCTGCCCCAATGGGCAGGGTCCTGAAACGCTTGCCGGTAGCCGCAAACAGGGCATTGGCCACCGCCGGGGCAATCACCGGTGTACCAGGCTCACCCACGCCTGTCGGCGGCTCGGCGGAAGGCACAATATGCACCTCCACCGCTGGCATATCGCTCATGCGGATCACCCGGTAACCATCAAAATTACCCTCCACCGCGCGGCCATCCACGATGGTGATGGCGCTATACATCAGGGGTGAAAGGCCAAAACCGATCCCCCCTTCCATCTGCGCACGAATCACATCCGGGTTGACGGCTATGCCGCAATCCACCGCACAGACCACTTTCACCACCTTGAATTTGCCGTTCTTCTGGCGGGCGATTTCGGCCACCTGGGCAACGTAGCTGCTGAAAGATTCGTGCACGGCAATGCCCTGGAAGTGCCCTTCGGGCAGCGGCTTGCCCCAGCCGCTTTTATCCGCAGCCAGTTGCAGCACGGCGCTGTGCCTTGGGTGATCTTTGAGCATTTCCAGGCGCATCTCCACCGGGTCGCGTCCGGCCTTGTGGGCCAGCTCGTCCATAAAGCATTCGATGGCAAAGGCGTTGTGGGTGGAACCGACACTGCGCCACCAGTGGGGCGCCACCGGCAGGCTGGTATTGAGGGATTCGATACGCAAATGGGGAATGGCGTAGGGGATATTGCGCAGCCCCTCTACGGTTGTGCGATCAACCACCTGCGGCTCCAACCCCATAATGGACTGGCCCACCACGCGCTGGCGCCAGGCGCTGATACTGCCCTTGTCATCCAGCACCGCCTCAACCCTGTGCACATAGAGGGGCCGGTAACGGCCATCACGGGTGTCGTCCTCGCGGGTCCACACCAGCTTGATGGGCACCGGCTTGCCGTAGGCCTTGGCAATCTCGGCGGTTTCCGTCACATAGTTGCCGTCGAAAGTGGCGCGACGGCCAAAACTGCCACCGGCATAAAGAGTGTTGATTTTGACCTTGTCCGGGGTCAGGCCAAACACGGCGGCGACATTTTTCTGGTCGAGAGTCTGGGCCTGGCAGCCATACCACAGTTCCACCCCATCAGCGGTTTTTTGTAATACACAATTCATCGGCTCCATTGCCGCGTGGGCCAGAAAGGGCACCACATATTCGGCTTCCAACACCTTGTCGCTGCTGGCCAAGATACCAGCCGCATCACCCTCGCTGCGGGCCTCGGCACCGGGCTTTTGCGCCAGAGCGCGATACTCGGCGATCAGTTTTTCCGAGGATTGGTCTGCCCAGTTGCCGGCATCCCACTCGATTTTCAGCGCCTTGCGGGCCTGCTCCGCTTGCCAGAAGGTTTTGCCCAGTACCGCCACGCCGCTGGGGATTTCGAGCACCGCCTCAACGCCGGGCATGGCGCGGGCAGCGGTGGCATCAACGCTTTTGAGCTTGCCGCCGAAGGTGGGCGGGTGGGCCACCACGGCGGTGAGCATTTCCGGCCAGTACACATCCAGGGTAAAGATCGCACTGCCGTCGGTTTTGCCCACATCCTTGCGCTGCAGCATCTGCTTGCCCACCAGGGTGAAATCCTTGGGGTCCTTGAGGGTTACCTTGTCCGGCACAGGTTGCGCGGCGGCAGCGGCACTCAGCGCACCGAACGTGGCGCGGCGGCCCGACGGAGTGTGAATAACCTCCCCCGCCTTTGCCGTGAGTTCGGCAACGGGCACCTTCCACTCCGCACTCGCCGCCGCCAACAGCATCTGCCGCACTGCGGCGCCCGCTTCGCGCAT
The DNA here is from genome assembly GCA_000961645.1 of Gammaproteobacteria bacterium BRH_c0. Lineage (GTDB taxonomy): Bacteria > Pseudomonadota > Gammaproteobacteria > Pseudomonadales > Porticoccaceae > NAT127. The sequence goes on from LADM01000020.1 coordinate 9,421, forward strand.
CTGGGTCCAGGAATTGGCGATGGCAGTGCTGCCGCCAGTGATCTGCATGCCGACAATGGTGTTCTTGTAGCGCTCCACATCGGCAGGCGCGGCGACCACTTCAACCTGCTCCCAGGCCGCATCGAGTTCCTCCGCGACGATAGTGGACAGACCTGTGTAGGTGCCCTGGCCCATCTCCATGTGCTTCATGGTAATGATCACCCTGTTGTCAGGGGTGAGAGAGACAAAGGCATTGGCTTCCAGACCCTGCTCAACAGACTTGGTGGTAGCGCCGCTGTAGCCATCCGCAGCGAGGACTCTGCCGGACAGCGCCAACCCAAGGGTCAGACCAGCGGTGGCCTGGGCACCGCGCACCAGGAACAGGCGACGGGAGAGTGACAGTGACTGGTTCATGCCTTCACCTCCACGGCCAGTTCCGAGGCCGCATGCTTGATCCCGGCACGGATACGGGTGTAGGTGGCGCAGCGGCAGATATTGCCCGACATGTACTGGTCGATATCGGCATCCGTGGGCTGGGGCTTTTTCTCCAGCAGGTTGATGGCCGACATCAACTGCCCGGACTGGCAGTAACCGCATTGGTAAACAGCAAGATCCTCCCAGGCTTTCTGCAAGGCTTTGGCAGCGGGGCTGTCGACCCCTTCGATGGTGGCCACCTGCTGGCCCGCCACGGCGCTGACCGGCAGCGAGCAGGAACGCACCGGCTGGCCGTTGAGGTGCACGGTGCAGGCACCGCACTGGGCAATGCCGCAGCCGTACTTGGTACCGGTGAGCTGCAGATGATCGCGCAGCACCCACAGCAGCGGGGTGGCGGGATCGGCATCCACGGTCTGCGGCTGGCCGTTGAGGGTAAAGTTGACTGGCATGGGTAACGCCTCCTTGTGAATTTGTGAAAGGCGCCGGACGGAGCCTTCATCTGAATCAATTACAGGCCACCGAGCCGGATCAGAAGGTGGCGACAGCCTGGGGAATTGTTATGGTGGCAGGACTGCGACAATAGACTAATTGGACAAGCTTGGCAAAATCCTCGCTACAGATACTCGCTACAAAAAATCGCCGTCGGACTGGAGATGGTCGCGCAGCGTTTGCATATCTTCCACCCGGTCAATATCAATGGCAGCTGCGGGAATATCCACTGCCGACACCGGCGCCCAGTCGCTGCGCAGCAGGTCCCGCGCGCCCTGGTCGCCGTGGAGATTGAGCAGGGTGGGAAACCAGTGGCGGGAGAACACCGCCGGGATGCCCAGCACACCGTTGTAGCGGGCGCAGGTAATACCACTCAGAGAATGCTGGCGGTGGTGCTGCAGCAAGGTGACCAGATGCCCGGCGGAAAGGGCAGCCTGGTCCGCCAGCAGCAACAACAGGTGATCGACGTCCTCGCCCAGCGCCTCAATACCAGCGACGATGGAGCTGGACAGCCCCGCGCTCCATTGCGGGTTGTGGATCACTCGGGCTCTGCCCGTGTGCGCCGCCAGCGCATCCCCATGGGCACCCAGCACAACATGCACCCGACCTGGCAACACCGCCTCGGCGCTAGCGATGCTGTGGGCCAGCAGGGACTGGCCGTTGAATGACACCAGCAGTTTGGCGGAGCCAAAACGCCGGGAAGCGCCCGCAGCCAGCACCAGGGCGGCTGTCGTGTTCACGCGAGCCACCTCATGGAATTCTCCGTGAAATGGGCAGGAGTGCCCGCTGCGGATCACTCAGGGACTGCACCCTCGTCTGTGACAGTACCCCGTGGCATTCGGCGAGGATCGACAGCGCCACTCCTTCCGGCAGTTCCGCGCCCAGATCCAGTCCCGCCGGGCCGTGGACAGGTATTTGCAGGCGCTCCCCGTCAAGACCCGCCTCATCAAAACCAGCCATGGCCAGCACTTCACGCTTGCGGCGCAGCGGGCCAATCAGCGCCAGATAACTCAAGCGAGAGTTCTGCAAGGCGCCGATGGCTTCAGCGTCAAGCCGCAGGTTGTGGGTCATGACCACGGCAGCATCAAAATGGGGGAAAAGGGCTTCTTCAGCAAGTTGCGAGGGCTGGCAGCGCAGGAGGGTGTCTGCCGTCCGGAAGTATTCGCGGCGGGCATTGGCGGGACGCGGGTCACAGAGAGTCACCTCCCAGCCCAGCTGACTGGCCATGGCCACCAATGGGCGGGCATCGATACCGCCACCCACCACCAGCAAATGGGGTGCGGGCTGGACCGGTGTTTCCAGCCACAGGCCTTCACTATCCTCCACCAGCTGGCCGCGCTGGGTCAGGGGCGATGAGGCAGTTGCTGGTTTAAATTCAGCGCGGGGTTCGTCAGCGTCTGCCACCCGCTGGCGGTAAACACCGCAGGAACGCTGCTCAATGGCGGTGAAAACTGCGGGCAATCCCAGATGGTGGTTGGCGCCAGTCAGCGGTTGCAACAGGATACGCACCAGGCCGCCGCAACCGATGCCAAGCTGGAAGGACATATCGTCTTCGTCGGAGCCGTCATAGCAGAGGGTCATGGTGAGCCCGCTATCCATCACCTGGCGGGCATGGCGGTTAATATCCGCCTCGAGGCAGCCGCCGCTAAGCACGCCGAATTGCTGGCCCTGATCGTTGAACAGCATCATGGCACCGGCCTTGCGGTAGCTCGGCCCCTCGGTGGCGTAAACCGTACCAAGCACCCAGCGACACTGGTCCGCTTCCGCTCGCCAGCGGCGCACAAGGTGGGAAAAATGGTTAGACATGGAGGATACCTGATTCTCCTTGCTGGGCTGGAAAATGGAATTCAGTCAATCGGGGAGATCAAATACGAGACTTTGTAACACTGGCCTGGGGCAGCCTGTCAAAAGTCCGGCGCGGATCGCAAGCACAATGTTCCCGCTGGTCGACATCCCCGACAAAAGACCCAAACCCGCTGCACAGGGAAATTTCACTGCGATGCCACCCGCCCGATGGTCACAGGCACACCGTTAAATGCCGCATTGCCGCTGGGCCGGTCATGGTCGGCATCGTCGCTGAGCATATTGACATTGGCAGTATCCCTGCCCTGGGCCAGGTGCAAGCGGGTCGCCGGGTCGCCATGGCTCCAGCCGTGGGGCACGCTCACCACCCGTGGCGCCATGGCAGGGTTCAGCTCAACAGTAATGTCGATGGTGCCAACCCGGGATTTGATCCGCACTCTATCACCATCGCCCACTCCCAGCTCAGCCGCATCCGCCGGGTTGAGCCAGGCCAGGCAGCGCTCGGGGCCTTTCACCAGGGCATGGATATTGTGCATCCAGGAATTGTTGGAGCGCGGATGGCGGCGGTTGATGAGCATAAACTGGTCGGGGTGAAATCGCCCGGCAGCGATTTCATTTTCAAGCCCTGCCATGTCTGCCACCAGCACCGGCGGCGCCAGGTCGATCATGCCATCGGGCGTATCCAGCGCAGAGGGTAAACGGCCAGGCTGCACCGGCCCGAGGCTGATACCGGAGGGGCTGGCCTTGATCAAATCAAGGGAAATTCCGCCGGCAATGGCACCATAGCCATCCCCACAGGGTCCGCAGCGCAGCAGCAGATCGTAGAGTTGCTCCACTTCCTCGTGGTGTCCACTGGCGGCCAGCAGCTCATCCACCGCCACGCCCTCTGGCCTGCGCGGCAACAGCGGTGCAATGTATTCGACAAAACCCCGGGCGTGCTGGCGCACGAAATCCGTGCGCGTCATAGCGCTGAGACGCGCCGCCAGGGCGGTGAGGATTTCCCAGTCGGAAAATTCATCAGCGCTGCGGGGCAGGATCGCGGCAGAATGGGTGAGGGTATTTTCCACCATCCACTCGTTGTAGATCAGCGTCATCTCGGGGCGTTTCAGATGCTCCATGGGGGGCAGGATGATATCGGCATGGCGGGTGGTCTCATTGATGTAGTAATCCACCGATACCATAAACTCCAGCCCCTCCAGCGCCGCCATTACCCGCCCGGCATTGGCGTTCGACAGCGCGGGGTTGCCTGCCACCGTCAACAGACCGTGAATCTGCCCCGGGCCAGGGGTTTCGATCTCTTCCCACAGCACCTGGGTGGGAAAGCTGACGCCGATGGCCGGGGTAGCCGATACCCGGGAGCTAAGTTTGCCATAGGGCGCCTCACCGTTTTCAAAGGGCAGGTGCATCAGGTAGCTGGGCACCGCCGGGGCGGGGAACAGCGCGCCTCCGGCCCGGTCGAGGTTGCCCGTGAGCACATTGAGGCAATCCACCAGCCAGATGGCGAGGCTGCCAAAACGCTGGCAGCAGGCCCCCACCCGGCCGTAGGCCACGGCGCTTGGCGCGGTGGCAAAATCGCGGGCCAGCTGGCGGATATCGTTCGCCTCTACACCGGTCAAATCC